>JAUVIB010000172.1 GCA_030592985.1 Calditrichaceae bacterium
AAAGTTACATTATTTTTGAGATATTTCTGAATCATTAAGATAAAGATTATATCTATGTAAATCAAGACTATTGTCTTTTAAGTTTATTATGTTTTTCATGATAAATATGGCGTTAAAATTTATTATTATTAAATATTGCATTTTGAAAAAAAACTTCTTATTATGGGAAATCAATACTTATTATTTGAATGTATGAAAAACAGGAGAAAGTAAAATGAAATCCTTGTTACTAAATTCAATAGCAATTTCCTGTATGTTTCTCTCTTTTGGGCTGACTCAAAGTAATTTTGATATTTCTGCCTATTCCCAATATTTGCTTGATAATGAAAATCTTTCCTTCGAAGAACTTCAGTTAAAGTTTGGGGCAAAAAACAAATATTATAAAGGCCGGGAAAATCAAATATATCTTGATAGTTTTTCCTACCTGGATTCCGTAAAAATTAAATTTGAATTGACTGATCAGGAAATGGAGCTGCTAAAACTTAATCAGTTTGTTATTAGCGAACGGTTAAGTTATGAATGTTTTGGAGAAGCATTCCACAATATTTATATAAAGGATTTACCTGTTTTTATTTCAACCGACGCTATTCTTCATGCGTTACACGCTTCTTATGACAAGATTTTAATAGATATAGAGCTTTCGATTTTAAAGCCGAATTTAACAGACTTTTCGGATGGTCTTTATTCATCCTTCCCGCAATTGATAAGCAAATATGGCGCTAATCTTAAATTGCAGAATTCCCTGAAAGATGTAGACATTTATATCACTATGTCAAAATCTCTTTTAGAAGGGACAAAACTTTCTCCACAATTTGCAGACCAACAACAGATTGACGATTTGTGGACGGCCATTCAGAGTGAAACATTATCCTCAATGCCCCTGTTTTCCGAACGGGCAAGAGATTTGGATTTTAGCCAATTTACAGTTAGGGGACATTACAATAATGATAGGCTGAAAGACTACTTTAAGGCTATGATGTGGCTTGGACGTATGGACTTTTTCTTAACGCCGCCGCCTGAAAATCCATGGGAAGTACCCTGGGAGCGGGAAGAAATCCGCAGGATGAACCTAGGAGCATTTATGCTTAATGAACTGACAGATATTAGCGAAGCTCGTATGAAATTGGAACAGAATGACGAGATTATTTCTTTTATGGTTGGCGAAAGTGATAATATCACACCAAAGGAGTTTTCTAAAGTTATAACAGACCAGTATTTAAACAGCGCCGGGCAGATACTGGATGACGACGTCTATGATGATTATTTGAGCGCCCTGAAAGAATCAAATGGCGCTGATCAAAAGATACTTTCGCAATTTATGATGATGGACCCATTTAGTAGTGAACCGGGCGAGCTCCCTATTTCTTTCCGTTTAATGGGACAGCGTTTTATCATTGATTCTTATATTTTCTTTAATGTTGTTTTTGACCGTATTATTTATGAAGATAAAAAAATTTGGCGGCCCATGCCCGATCCGCTTGATGCCATATTTGTACTGGGAAATGATAATGCGCTTCCACTTCTAAAAGAAGAACTTGATACCTATAAATATTCATCACAACTATCAGCCTTGCGCTATCTTGTGGATTCTTATGATTCTGAGTTCTGGCAGGCGTCTCTTTATAATGTCTGGTTGAATTCGATCCGCGCGCTTAATCCTGCGGCAAACCGTGATGGTTTTCCTTTTTTTATGAAAACTGCCGCCTGGCGCCAAAGCAAGATAAATACACAGCTTGCCTCCTGGTCACAATTACGTCATGATAATTTACTGTATGCTAAACAATCCTATACCGGAGGTACAGGATGTTCTTTTCCCCATTCACTTATTGAGCCCAATCCCGAGTTTTTTGCACGCATTGCGGTCTTTGCGGAAAAAGCGGATACTTATTTTTCAAAATTCACTTCTAATACTTATGAGATGTCACAAATAAAAAATTATTTTCCTAAATTTAAAAGTGTTATGTACAAATTGGAAAATATTGCCCGAAAAGAATTGTATCACCAACCTTTAGATGACGATGAGATAAAATGGTTAAAGGATATGTTATTTATAGACGGCATGAGCGGCGCCCCTCCTTTTAGCGGCTGGTATCCCAATTTATATTACCATCCCGATGATGCAGCTTTTGGCGACTTTATTATTGCCGATGTTCATACCCAGCCGACAGAGTTTAACGGAGAAGTTATAGGCCGTGTTTTGCATGTGGCAACCGCCAAAGTAAATCTTGGTATATTCCTTTCGGAATCTTTTGGCACTCCTTCCCGGCCTGTAGCTTTTGTAGGACCGGTTATGTCTTATTATGAAAAATTTACCACTAATTTTGAAAGGCTTACGGATGAAAAATGGACGGAAATGGTAGAGGCGAATGATCTTCCGCAACGACCGGACTGGGTGAATATTTATCTAATAGATAGCAAAGGAAATAAACGCGAGACGGGCAGGGAGTTACCCTCTTTTGTATACACGGGAGATATTGAAGAACCGCAACCGCTAATACAAACATTTAAACTGTCTCAAAACTATCCCAATCCGTTTAATCCGCTAACTACGATTGTTTACCGTCTATCGGCAACCGCTAACGTAGAGTTAAGTATTTACAATCTTCTCGGGCAAAAAGTGGCAACACTGTTTTCAGGAAATCAATCTGCGGGTAGTTATAAAGTTCAATGGAATGCCGCAGGATTTGCCAGTGGTGTCTATTTGTACAAATTGACAACTGATAAAGGATTTGTACAATCGAAAAAACTAATATTACTCAAATAATTAAAACATACCGATTTTTCGGGGTGAAGTTTATTTTTACAAGTTTAAAACAATGCAGTTTTTCTTAGTGCAATAAACTAATACTTTTAATATAGATTGTTCAAAACGGGATGATGATTGTAGCAACTATTCCAATTCTTCAAAGTCGGCGTCTTCGATTTTGTTTCCCAGTTTTTTCTGAATATTCTCTTTTTTTGTTTCTTGCTTAACATGTGGATTTTTTTTTGGCTGTGCGGGAAAAAATAATGGTTTAATCATACGGTATAAAATATAGACAAGGGTAGATAGCAGTATTATTCTAAGCATGGTCATCTCTTATTTTTGCGGTACGTAATAATGTGTTCCGGATTGGTGGTGATTGATTTCAACAAGAATATCTTTAAAATCTTCTTTTGATTCTTTAAAATCAAGTTCATCTGTTTTTATTACTAACAAAGGTGATTTTTCATAGTTAAAGAAAAAAGAGTTATACAGCTCGTTTAAACCCCGGATATAATCCTCGCTGATATTTTTTTCATACGAACGGTTGCGCTTACGGATATTATTCAGTAAATGTTTTGTGGAAGATTGCAGGTAGATCACTAAACCGGGAATGACAATCTCTTTTTCCATAATTTTTGCCATACCGTCGTATAATTTCATCTCTTTATCATTGAGATTAAGAGTGGCAAATATTCTGTCTTTATCAAATGTATAATCACTTACGATTTTTTGATGGAAGATGTCGGCTTGGATCAATTTCTGCTGCTGCTGAAAACGGTTTAACAGGAAAAACATCTGTACCTGAAAAGCGTATCGTGACGGGTCCTGATAAAAATCTTCAAGAAATGGATTGGTTTCAAACTCTTCCATGATCGTTTTTGCTCCAATTTCTTTAGCCAGCATATCGGCAAGTGTGGTTTTCCCCGCGCCGATGACCCCTTCAATGGCAATGTATTTTAAACTATCTAATGACATTGTTTACCAGTTGTTGGTGACTATTTTTAAATTATTTGCCGGTAACTCACTAATCAGTCTATTGATAGATGTGTCGGAACGGTTACTATAATTTTCCCTGATCTCTTTTAAAGGTATTAAAACAAAATCTCTATTATTCATTTCAGGATGGGGGATTTTTAATATGGATGTGTTCATATCCCCTCCGTCCCAATCAATGATATCCAAATCTATCTCCCGCGGTCCCCAACGAAAAGAACGCTGCCGCCCGAGTTTTGTTTCAATTTGTTTGATTTTTCTCAACAATCTCAGGGCGCCTATGGGAGAATCCAGTTCACACACTGAATTTAAAAAATCAGCTTGGTTGGTCATACATGCCGCAGGATTTTCATAAATTGAGGAAGAGCGTATAATTTTTCCGAGCTTCTTTAAACCCTGTTTTGCCTGAATTAAATAATCGAGCCGGTTGCCTTTATTGCTTCCCAGCGCTATCAAATATCTCATTAGTCTTCTGCCTGATTGCTGCGGTAGATTTCAATTTCCACATAATCCAGCAGACCATTCATGGGAACGTGTGGCTTCCTCACGCGAATAAGTACACTGATAATTCCATCAAGTAGTAAAATCTGGCCGGCTATGCGTTCTGCTAATGTTTCAATTAATTTAAATTTATAATTCTCAAAAGTTTCTTTGGATATTTTGTAAATTTTTTGATAGTCAACTGTTTTTTGCAGCTTATCATCCTGTGACCCGGGTGTTAGATTGCATTCCACTTCAATGTCAATCTCGAATTTTTGTCCCAATTCCCGTTCTGCTTCGTAAAACCCATGATGAGCATAAAAAACCATGTTTATCAGACGAATTATATCATTTCTCATTTAGCATCCTAAAAGCGTCCTTTACCATCAATTAATAATTGTTAATGGTTAATTATTAATGATTAATGCTTTTATGCAATCCTCGTTTTAATGTATACTATTAACCATTATTTTTTTAGCCGTTTTCGATAGAATAAATCCCTTCTTATCATTAATCAAATACTTGTATAGATAAACAACTCTTATCTTTCATAATATTCTCGCTTTTACACCAAACCCAATTAACCATTAATAATTAACAATTATTTTTATTAGTTTTACAAAAACAAAATCTAAGAATAATGTAGGCAAGTGTCAATAGGCAATTTTAGTATAAAAAAAACGGGATGAAGAAAAATCCTCATCCCGTGGTTTGTAGGCAGATATTAGAAATTAATACATGCCGCCCATACCGCCCGGAGGCATTGCAGGACCGGCAGCCTTTTCTTCTTCCGGTTTATCGGTGATTAAAGCCTCTGTCATAAGCAGTAATCCCGAAACGGAAGCAGCATTTTCCAGTGCACTTCTTGTTACTTTAGTAGGATCAATAACACCCGATTGAATCATGTCTTCATATTTTTCTGAGGTAACGTTAAATCCAAAAGCGCCTTCACCTTCTTTAACTTTATTAACAACAACCGAACCCTCAAGTCCTGCATTGTCAACAATGTGACGAAGCGGTTCTTCAATAGCGCGGCGGATAATGGCGACACCAATAACCTGATCGCCTTCTAATTTTAATTTATCCAAAGCAGGAATTGCTCTGATAAAAGCAACACCACCACCGGGGACAATACCTTCTTCAACCGCAGCGCGGGTAGCATGAAGAGCATCTTCAACGCGTGCTTTCTTCTCTTTCATTTCTATTTCGGTAGCAGCGCCGATTTTAATAACCGCAACACCACCGGCTAGTTTTGCCAAACGTTCCTGTAGTTTTTCTTTATCATAATCGCTACTAGTATTATCAATTTGAGTACGAATCTGTTTAACTCGTCCTTTGATTGCATCAGTTGCGCCGGCGCCTTCAATTAAGGTTGTATTATCTTTGTCGATTGTAACGCGTTTTGCAGAACCAAGATCATCAAGGCTGGTACTCTCAAGCTTTAAGCCTGTTTCTTCACTGATAACAGTACCGCCTGTGAGGATAGCGATATCTTCAAGCATCGCTTTTCTTCTATCACCAAAACCCGGAGATTTAACTGCGACAACTTTTAGTGTTCCACGAATTTTATTAACCACGAGAGTAGCTAATGCTTCACCATCGATATCTTCGGCAATAATCATTAATGGTTTGCCCTGCTGAGCTGTCTTTTCGAGAATTGGCAGTAAATCTTTCATTGTGCTGATTTTCTTATCATAAATGAGGATTGCAGGATCCTCTAAAACGGTTTCCATCGTGTCACTATCGGTAACAAAGTATGGAGAAACATAACCACGGTCAAACTGCATGCCTTCAACAACTTCCAATGACGTCTCGATCGATTTTGCCTCTTCAACCGTAATAACGCCGTCTTTACCAACCTTATCCATTGCTTCGGAAATAAGATTGCCAATGGTTTCATCATTGTTAGCTGATATAGTGCCAACCTGAGAAATTTCCTTTTTACCGGAAACAACTTCTGATTGTTCCTGTAAGGAATCAATAACAACTAAGACTGCTTTGTCGATTCCGCGTTTAATTTCTGTGGGATTAGAACCGGCTGTAACATTTTTTAATCCCTGAGTAAAAATGGCCTGAGCTAATATAGTAGCTGTTGTTGTACCGTCACCGGCGATATCACTGGTCTTTGAAGCAACTTCTTTTACCATTTGAGCGCCCA
This sequence comes from Calditrichaceae bacterium, assembly GCA_030592985.1. Classification (GTDB taxonomy): domain Bacteria; phylum Calditrichota; class Calditrichia; order Calditrichales; family Calditrichaceae; genus JAUVIB01. Next base: position 6,378 of record JAUVIB010000172.1, read on the forward strand.
TGTTTTCAAATGGGTCTTCCAAATCAATCTCTTTTGCAACAGATACACCGTCTTTGGTTATCGTCGGTGCACCAAATTTCTTATCCAAAACGACATTACGTCCTTTTGGACCTAATGTGATTTTTACTGCTTTGGCTAAAGTATCAATTCCTGTCTTTAGCTTTCCGAGAGCGTCAGCATCAAAACTAATAATCTTGGCAGACATTTTGTCCTCCGTATATTTTATGGTTTATTAAGTTATTTTTTATTATTCGAGATAGTTAGATACGTTTTTCAATAAAGAGTTACAAAAATTCTTTATCATTTTTTGTTTTTTTTAAAAGGTAAATCAAATTAAGTTACAATTAATTAATTTATATACAAAATAGTTAACTTTCAATAGTTTATAAATATTTTTTTAAATTATTTGTGATTGTTATATTCTTTCTTATTATCTTTAATTTTGTAAAAATAAATTGATAATTTTTGAATATCGAACCACACCTTAGAAAGGGCAGAAAAGGAATATCGAATATCCAACTTAGAAGTATAAACTATTCACTTAACTTCAATATTCCCAATGGTGTTATTTGCTCATCAT
>JAUVIB010000283.1 GCA_030592985.1 Calditrichaceae bacterium
AAATAAATCGTGGAATAGAAATAAATCACTTTATAATCGAATTTTCAAAAATATTGATATGCTGGTTCTGCAGGCGGTAAAAGCAATCGAAAAGCATGATCTACCGCAGTTAGGCGACCTTATGAATATTAACCAGGGTTTATTAAACGCTATTCAGGTTTCAGGGAAGGAGATAGAGGAGTTAATTGATATTGCTCGTACAAATGGCGCTCTTGGCGCAAAACTAACGGGCGGTGGTGGCGGTGGTGCTATTATTGCGTTGTGTCCTGATAATGCTGAAGAAGTAGCAAATGCCATGAAAATGGCAGGCTATAAGGCTCTTATTACGGACGTAAAATAAACTTTATAATTAGGATAAATAGAATGACTGATAATAATAGAATTGTTTCATTTGACGATGAACTTCTTATTTTAGTTGATAATAATGATACAGTCGTCGGCTATAACGACAAGAATGCATGTCATAATGGGAATGGTATTCTGCATAGAGCGTTTTCAGTTTTTATTTTTAATAGTAAAAATGAACTGCTAATCCATCAGCGGAGCAGCCACAAAAGACTGTGGAATTTATTTTGGACAAACAGCTGTTGCTCTCATCCCAGAAAAGGGGAATCATATGAAGTTGCAACAAAACGAAGAGTGAAAGAAGAACTGGGTTTAACAACAAGGTTAATGTACTTATATAAATTTCAGTATCAGGCTAAATTTGGGGATAAAGGCTCTGAAAATGAGTTATGTTCGGTATTCATTGGAAAATCGAATAATCTTCCAATGGTAAATCCAAATGAAATATCAGATTGGCGATACATTTCCATCCATGAATTGAATGAAGAATTGATAAATTATCCGGATAGATATACTCCCTGGTTTAAAATGGAGTGGAAAACCATTACTGAAAAATATTTAGATACTATTAAAAATCTTAATACATAACCGTTATAGAAAGGATTAATAATGAGAATACTTATACATGACAATAAAGAGAATATGAGTAAATGGGTAGCTCATTATATTGCCCGGCAGATTAAAAAGGCTAAACCGACAGTAGATAAACCCTTTATATTAGGCTTGCCCACCGGTTCTTCTCCAATTGGAACATATAAAGAACTAGTGAAATTGTATAAAGAGGGTAAAATTTCGTTTAAAAATGTTGTAACCTTTAATATGGATGAATATGTAGGGATTGCTGAAGACCATCCTCAAAGCTATCATTATTTTATGTGGGATAATTTGTTTGATCATGTGGATATACCCAAAGAAAATGTAAATATTTTAAATGGAAATGCTGTTGATTTGGAAGAAGAGTGTAGCCTGTTTGAAGAAAAAATAAAGATTTATGGAGGAATTGACTTGTTCCTTGGAGGAATAGGTCCTGATGGGCATATTGCTTTTAACGAACCGGGATCATCTCTTTCATCACGTACCCGCATAAAAACATTAACTTATGATACAGTTTTGGCCAATGCCCGTTTTTTTGATAATGATGTGAATAAAGTACCGAAAATAGCTTTAACGGTCGGTGTTGGAACGGTCATGGATTCTAAGAAAGTCATTATTCTTATTAACGGATATAATAAATCCCGGGCTGCTCAGAAAGTAATCGAAGAAGGAGTTAATCACATGTGGACTGTTTCAATGCTTCAATTGCATCCCAAAGGTATTATTGTTTGTGATGATGAAGCTACAATGGAATTGAAAGTTGGTACCGTAAAATATTTTAAAGATATTGAAAAAGAATCTTTGTCCAAATTACCCGGTTTAAACTAAAAAAAATCGCCCCGGGTAAAGTAGAATTTACTCGGGACGTTATTGTTTTACAAAGAAAAATATTAAATTTACTCTCCGATTATTTTAACCAAAACGCGTTTCCTGCGTCGTCCGTCAAATTCTGCATAATAAATCTGTTCCCATGGTCCGAAATCAAACTCTCCGTTAGTAATAGCTACAACTACCTCCCGCCCCATAATCTGACGTTTTAAGTGTGCATCGCCGTTATCTTCTCCAGTTCGGTTATGGCGGTAGTGAGAAATCGGTTCATGGGGAGCGAGACCTTCCAACCAATCGTCATAATCCTGAATTAAACCGCTTTCAGCATCGTTAATATATACACTGGCAGTGATATGCATAGCGTTAACCAGACAGATTCCCTCTCTTATACCTGATTCTTTTAAACATTTTTCGACATCTGCAGTTATATTGATATAATCTCTGCGATGTGGAGTAGTGAACCATAACTCTTTTCTAAAAGATTTCATTTCTTACTCCATGATTATTTATACTGTTTTTAAACGTTTTCGGTCATTTTTCGCAATGCAATGGATTTCTCATAAAATTCATCTAAACTCATTTCTTTAATAAAGGCAAATCCACGAGTGGAACGCATTCTTGAATCTGCATTCTGGTAAAAGAAGTCGCTACCAAGTAAGGTCTTTAACATTTGGTATTGCTCAACCTGTATTTTTTGTGCCAAACCGGAAAAAGGTCCGTCAAATTCATGGCTGGGAAAAGAAGCATCACGTTGTGAGCCAAATGCGTTATAAAAAGCGTCATGAAGAATAGCCCTGGAATTGAGTGTAACAGGAATAAAATGTGATACTTCGGTAGGATGAAAACGAAACCATACATTTCGGTATCCCCATACTTTTATGTTATTTACCCCAGTCTCTTTTTGATAAATTTTTAAAGCTTCTGCAACAGCTTGCAATACTTTATAGTGCGTATCCGGACCGCTTCCTTCCGGATCAAATGCAACTGAAACAATGGTTGGCTTTATCCTTTTTATAGTTTTTAAAATCGGCATAATATCTCGTTCAACCGTCGGTTCTTCGGTAAATATATCCCCTTTATAAAATCCAAGACGGGAATGTATGACCGATTCGCCGCCATAACCGAAATATCCCCATAAAATATCAGCTTCCCACTCTCTGGTCATTCCTTTGAGCCGTTGAATATGGTTCATATCTTTTTTACCGGGATATTGTGTTGTAAAATAATTAACCAACTCGTCAATTCTATTATGTAATTGTCCTAAAGAATCCTCTTCATAGACCTCTATCAGATTGCTAATGAAGCGTCTTACGGATGCTTCCTCTTTCGCATCCTGATCCATACCTGCAATTCCATCTAAATAATGCAATACATCTTCATTCCGTAAAGGAATGTTTTGGGGATTAAAATAATTTTCATTAATTAATGTTTTGAAATATGGAGTTTTCAAATAATGCAGAGTTAATTGTAGAAGACTTAGCATATATTTATTCGTTACAGCGTTAAAGCCTGAAGTCAGATAATTAAAATAGTGTACACTGCTTGGTTCTCGCATTAAGCGGACAAGATAGGACAGATAGGCCAGCATGATGTCATCATGATGGGGCGCTGTATGAAGAAAAACCTGATTTTTGGGCATCACCATCGACTTAGTAATATTGTCGTTAAAAGATTTGACCAGGTCTTTGATATATTTTTTATAGTCCGGTTCAATTTCCTTAAAAACTCTTGCCGCCGACCTGGTAACATTAAAGTCTTTTGCCGTCAGATTGATTAGTTTTTTATTTTGCAAGAGAGCCAGATCGGTTATGATACGATTTTTATCATTGACTCCGACGGTTTTATCACTAATAAGATTTAAATAGGTACGCTCAGTTAGTAATTTGGCGGCCCCTTTGGTAATATAAAATGCAGCATTAGGAAGAACCTGAAGCACTGAGGCCGGAACATTATTGTCCATTTCGGATTGAATAGCGTCCTTGATAATATTTGCTTTCGCTTCACCTGCAGCGATAATAATGGCGGTTGTTTTTGTGTTAGAAACGATAGTGTTTAATCCGATAGTAATAACAAGCCTGTTTCTGGATACTTCAATTCCTCCCAAATCATTAGCTGCCGCCGCTTGAGTCTCATAATTTGTTGGCGTTAATCGTGTTGTTGAATAGTGGTCAGACCCCCGGACATTAAATCCAATATGCCCATCCGGACCAATACCACCGAGGAAAAATCCAATTCCTCCCAATTCTCTAATCTTTGTTTCATAATCTGTACAAAATTGATCTACCGCTTCTAATACCCGTTTTTGTTTATCTTCCAAAATATTATTGGGTTTTTTGGTCCTTAGTCCTAAATCGACACGATGATCCGGCCAAATATCTTCCAATAGCTCATTTTCTTTAAGTCCGATAATGTTGGGGTTGATTAGCAATGTTTTTTTAGGATCAAGACCAAATCCTTTGATGTAAAATTTATTTACGTAATGGTAAAAGCTGTTGTGCTGAGAAGTATTGATGGGATAAAATTCATCAATTTGTATAAAATGAAAACTATGCATATTGGGTTTTTTCCCTGGATTGATAGACCACTTCTCAAGCAGTTTTTGTGTTTTTGGTGTTTTCCATTCTTCAAGAATGTAATTTACCCATTTAATAAAATGTTCAGGTGTTTTTCCAGTGGGCAGTGCAATTGTCCAGCCTTCATTTTCCTGTGCCCATTCCAAAAAACGCATAGCCGTCAATTTCCCAAGAGAAGGAAAATTGTCCACTACAATTGTTTTTATTTTTTCTATAGGGGGATAAATTATATCACTATTTATTTTTTTTATAGCAATTCCTTCAACTTTTGAAATGGTATGCGAATCATTGGTCTTTGACATGGATAATACCCGATTTTTATTATATTCTGTATAAACTAAGCCTATAATGTAATAAGAATATTATTTTTTTGCAATACAATTTATCTGCATAACTTAAATTCTCTATATTTATTAGCCTCATTTGGTAGAATTTGATCAAAAAATGAAAAAATGAAGGTAAATTCTATAAAAATGGTTATTTTTTTCTTGATTTTATTAATATTTGTATGGATATTTAAGGATGCATTTAATATTATTAAACAAAAACTATTTAATTAATTAATCTAATTATCATACTGAGAGGAGAATTATTATGACAAAACAAGATTTAGTTGCAAAAATGGCAAGTGATGCAGGTATTTCGAAAAAAGCTGCGGAAGATGCTCTTAAATCATTTATAGATGGTATTAAAGAAAGTCTGAGTAATGGAGAAGGTATCTCATTGGTTGGTTTTGGAACATATGGTGTTTCAGCAAGAAGCGCTCGTCAAGGCCGTAATCCTAAAACTG
>JAUVIB010000334.1 GCA_030592985.1 Calditrichaceae bacterium
GAATCTAAATGATGAAATTTAGATTCCCGATAGCCCGCCTCAGGCGGGCGAGAATGACAAACTATAATGTCTTGAATCCAAGTTCAGCGATGAAATTTACTTTGTTGGTTCTGGCTTGTCCAGGTTAGGGATTTTCAACTGAATGGATATTTACAATGAATATTGCAACTCAATTGTAAAATATGAACTTCTGATATTATTTATATCATAATCTTTATCCGTATCATTATCATAGGATAATAAAATACTTAAATTCAGTTTTTCTGTTACGGGAACCTGGGCCATGATAAAGAGGTTAAGTATGTTACGATTATAATAGATACTGAATTCATCATCTTTTGGGGCATTAGGGTATTTTCGCCAGGAATACATAGCGCTGGCGTTGATATACCATCCGGAAATATTTTGATAGTCAATACCGGCAATTATTCCATTTGAATAGAAATTTTGTTCAATGATATATAGTTCGTTACTTCCATGAAAAGGAATATATTTTTTTTTCTCAAAACGATATCCTGTTGTAAGTTGAAAGTTACTCGTAAATCTATTCATAATTTTGAAATCTATATAATTATAATGATAGTCAGCTTCCTGTTCCGATTTTTTCTTATAGGTTTTGTATATATAATTATACTCAATATTCATATTTATCATCGGTGAAGAAAACATACCCAGTACCGGGGCGAAACGAAATTCTTTTGAAAAATTATGTATCATTGAATCAAGTAATGAGTAATTAAATTGATTGAGTCGTATGCCCAATCCCACTGTATTGATAAAGTTTAGGCCTAACCATTGGCCAAATTTAATATTGTATATTTGTTCATAATAATCATTATTTTCAAAATCTATACTTTCATTGTAATCATTTGTAATATCAAAATTAATGCTACGGCCGCCAACACTCCGATAAGAAAGGTATCCATCCAATGTATTGCGGATAAAATCGGGTATCGTCTCCACAGGAAACTGATATCTTTTGTATCGTATTGCGTTATCCAATCGAAACCTCCAACGATTCCCCATCCATTCAATAAGCTGGCGTGAGGAGATATCCTTATAACTTAAATCGGGATATAGAGAATTAGAATCAAAAATAAAATTCATATTAATTAATGCATTTGTGTTAATGCCTAAAAATTTCTGTTCCAAATTAAAATATCCGTTAAAATTTTCCTTATCATATCTAAGAAGAGAGTTTAAAGCAAGTCCCTTAGAATAGTCGCCGGTTATTATATAGTTAAGATGTAATCCCACATACGGCTTATTAACCTGATCAATTAAAATATCATTTTCTTCTGTATAACCGGTCTTCGTTTCAAATTCCTGATTATTATAATCTACGCCTACTCGTAATGATGCATTTAATCGTTTTGGAGGAATCACATGCATTGATAGTGCTAATGGAACGATTTCAGAAGAGAATTCATCCAGAAGTTCTTCAAGAAAAACGACTGCTACCTCATGTTCACCGAGTCCTACATAATATTCGGCTGAATCAATGAGACTTGAATTTATAGATTTTTCAGAATATTTTTGAAATATTTTGATTTCATCAAGAAGCATTCGGTATTCACCCGAAGCACTTTCCTGACATAGGACAAATGCGGGTAATGCTGCGATAATAAAATGAATCGCAGTATTAAATTTTCGATTACTAAAAAGTTTCATAGATGTGAGGATCTTAACGAGACAGTAAATTCATTTGATTCTTTATAGTCCGTACCAATTCTGATGTAATTTCATAATTACCGGAATTATAATTATTTCTGGCTTTAATTAATAAGGTTTTTAATACCGTTACTTTTTCCGGTTGTTTCTCTGGATGAATATTGGATAAGTCTCTCTCCAGTTCATTCATTTCATTTAAAAGCTTTTGTTCTGAGACTGTATATTCTTCTTTCTTATCAAGCAAAATCTCTATTCTATTAATAAATTTCAAAGCTATTTGAATATTAAAAAAGGCCGCGGAAGAGTTTTCTGATTGAGATAATTTGGCGGCTTCTTCCAGAAAAGTTTTTGCCTCATTATTTAGGAATTGAATGGAAGGATCATTCAGATTTTTCATTCTCTTCTCCTGAAGTCGAAGCAGGCGGGTAACTTCAGCAAGACGTCTTTTAATTAAATCTGAATCATTGGCATTATTTGACAATTGTAATTGCAGCGCTTTTGTAGCCATTCTTTGTGCCAGGGAAATTTTTTTCTTTGCTCTTCTGAATTCTCCAAGCGATACATCTCTTTCTGCACCAAGCAAAAATTGTCTTGATTTGTTTAACAGCGATATTTGAGATCTATTTCCACTTAGCCTCGTTTTTTCATCAATTGAATCAATATATCGTTTTAGTGAAAACAGTTCCGTTTTAATTTCTTTTTCGCTCAGATTCATACCTGTATTTTTTAAGTCAATAATACGGTATAATAATTTCTCAGCAATTTGTAAATTAATAAAAGCTTGACGATAGGCGCCTTTTTCATGTGCTACTCTTGCTTGTCTTATCAGTTTATCGACTTTTGAGATAGCGTTAGCAGTATTTTTATCATTTAAATCACCACTATTCACCTCTTTGTATAGTTTTCTGATATTTTCCGCTAATTTTTTATACCGTTCAGCAGGAGCAATACTCGAATTTTTATCGTTAAATAATTGCAGAATTCTATTGGCGAAATAATTGGCAATATTATAAAATTTATAGGCATTTTGAAAGTTGGAATTATGTAAGCTCTCATCCATTTTCATTTGATAAAGACGGGCTTTGGATAATAAATACCTGCCTTCTTCATTATTAGGATTCTTATTAACAATACGTTCCGCATTATCAATTTTAAGTTTTAAATCTGATTTCAATTTAGCGGCCGGAGTAAATACCAAATTCTGGGCAACAGCTATAACAATTTTTTGTGATTTCAAATAATGGAATTTTGCAAGCTGTATTCTGCCTGTATCATAAGACTTTCTGGCGGCAAGATATTCTTTATATGCAATAATTAGTAGAGACTGTTCTTTTTGTCGGTTATAGCGATCAGCAACTCTTTTTAGCTTAAGGATATCATTTTCCAGCTTTTGCAGCTTTAATTCAAAATCACTGTCTTGCTGAGCAAATGCGTATCCTGTAAACAAAATGGAGATCAGGATAAATATGTGAATTAATTTTTTCATTATTTTTTCACTTTTATTAAAAATAATGGTGCGCTGTAAAACGCACCATTATTTTAATTTTACTTTTATTACGCTTTAGAATATGGTTACACGATATCTGGTATCCCACGTACTGGAATTATAGGGATACATTGAAGCATCCTTCTGAAGAACTGTTCCGTTATCAACAACATCTATCACGGCAAAATGCAATCCTCTAAACTGCCTAACTGTCCAGTTGCCGGCATAAATATTGTAATCACCTTCACTACGAATCCACTTAAAATAGGATCGGCCATGATTTCCGCGCATATTCCGGCCATAATGTAAGCGTACAATCTCAGTAGCTTCAGTATTTACAGGATAAACTATTTTATCTGCAGAAGTGTTTTTTACTTTTACTTCTAAATTAACAACCGTTAACCTTGGAAAAGTAAACAGATTAATGCCGGTTTGCAAATATTCCAATGGATCAGTTATTACAACATCGTCCTGACCGTCAGCCATAATTTTTAATTCTACTATTTCAACCGTATTATTAATAGAATGTCCATTTTTCATGGAGACGTCTTTTACGCGCCAATTCTTTCTGGGATTATCCGTATTGCGGACTTTTCTTAAGTGTACAATTCTTTCAAATTCATGTACCATCGGTTTGGTAAAAGTTGTTACTATGGCAGAATCAGGTGCAAATCCTTCCGCTTTAAATACTTTAAACTTACCTTCCAGCTTAAGGTAGATATAAGCAGTTGCTGTGGTATCTGAATCCAGAACAACTTCAATATTTCTTTCAATCGGCTTAGTAGCAATACGTCCGAAATGTAATCTAACCCAGGTTGTATTAGTTACAGTTGTCTTACCAAGCCAATTTGGCTCATCATCTTCAATAGCTTCATCGGTTTCATCATTTAAACCATCATACATCAAATCAACAGAATCAGACAACATTTGCATAATAGCGGTTTCGTCGTCTACAGTCACATCAATTGGGCTTTTACTACAGCCTATCAAGCTAATTAAAAATAATGATAGCGCTAAAACATACAACTTTTTCATCTCTCTTTCCTCCAAATAAATTAATATTACATAATTACTTCAATTATTAAGGGCCCTAACCTTATCGTTGCTAATATTAATTACATATTTCATGCCAAAACCGATATATTTTTATATCTTACTGTTTTTAATGATGTTAGAAATTTTACAAATAAGTGGTTTTTGGGGATATGTACGAATTGGGACATTAATATGTACGGTATCGTACAATTTAAAGTACGAAATTGACAAAACAAGAAGTGAGAAGTAAGAAGGAGAAGAAGATTATTATTGGTTTTTTATGGAGATTATCTTTTGCATAAAATTAAAATAGGACACGGATTTCGCTGATCCAGCTGATAAGCACTGATTAGAACCGCGGAAATCATATTA
>JAUVIB010000006.1 GCA_030592985.1 Calditrichaceae bacterium
GAATGGAAACTTCTAAAAATTCATTCAAGCAATGGAAAAACTATTCAGAAAAGTACAAGTAGTTTTCTTCCAGTCAATATTTATGATATAAATGGAGAGTTGTTAAGTAACATTAATTATAAATTTGAAAGCAATTCTTCCACATCATTGTTGGTACTGTATGGTATGGTTGATGGAAAGAAAACTGAAATTGCACATTGTAATTTAAAAAATTCCAAAATAGCAAATAGCAAAATTGGTTTTAATCCTGGATTGATTGAAGGATGTAGCCAGCCCACAAACGGCAATATAGTTACTTTAACATTTCAAGGAAAATATTCTAACAATATTTCTCTTAACGGTTCTAAACTCCAGATAAATAGTGATGCCAAATATTCAAATGATAAATCTGAAATAATAAATAATGAAATAACTGTTGATGGAGATTTTAGTGACTGGAGAAATATCTCCGGAGTCTCGGATGTTAAAGGTGATTATGTGTCGTATCTTTATGAAAACCTTGATACAGATATTTTAGAATTTAAAGTTACAAACGATGATAAATATCTTTACTTGTATTCAAGAGTTGTTGGAGCCCATGGCAGAACTGGAGATAAGGGGAGATACTATTGGTATTCTTATATAGATGTTGACCAAAATGCGGCAACTGGTTATCCACCAACACGAGATGATAATTGTTATTTTGGTATTCCAATTGGTGACGATAGTGAAGCACAGTTTGAGTTTATAAGCGACACTTTTGTTAAAACATTTTTTGGATTTACAGGTGTTGGAGCAGAAAAAGAAGTGCTAAGTGGTGTGTTGGAATTAGGTCCTTCTTACTATGCATCTCAAGGACGTGATGGAAAAAAAAGAGATAGTTATAAAATTGAATATGTAAACCGAAGTGGCTCTCTTTCAATTACATACGATTACACTGTTGGAACAAGTGAGGATATAATAGTTGCTCTTTCTCCCGATGGTTCTGAGGTAGAAGTAAAAGTTGAATTAGTTGGATTTCTTAAAGATAAGTCTGGAAATATGTTAATACATGTTGGCAAAAAAATTGATATAGCAATTGGTGTTGAAGGCTCAAGTAATTATTATGGATCCGATAACTGGGGCGCAGATTCAAGCCCAGTAATTTATGGGTATGAATTAAAATAGTAGACTATAAATTATTCCATAGTAAACATAAAGGAGATAGTTATGGCACGTAAATACTTAGTGTTTTTTTTCTTGCTCATTGCTTGTAACAGTCTATTTGCACAAATAGGTAAAAAAGCAGCAATAATAAGCGTTAAAAATGATATTAGCGAACATAATGGCGATAATACGTTGAAGAACAAACTAATTTCGCTGGGGTTTGAAGTTGTGAGTTACCGAGATGGCGACCTTGACGGAGGAAATATAGGAGAATCTGAGTATAAGAGTAATGATTTAATAGTGGCAAGTGAATCTGTTTCGTCTAACAAGTTAAGAAAGATTTTAAGCTATGGGTTTTCTGTTCCTACAATTAATATGGAAGTTGCTAGCGTTGGTAACACTCATCACAAACTGGAACTTATTAGTACGGTTGCTACCGGAAATGGATGGATTCCTAAAGATGACGAAAATGCATATAAACTTAAGATACTTAATGGTGAACACCCACTAGCTGCCGGATTGAGTACCGGTGATCTAATAGATCTAGTATCTGATCCTAATTGTATTGATGAAGATCCTTGGGCTAGCGGATATATCGGTTGGATGGTTGATGAAATTGGACTAATTCCAATCGCTTCGATAAATACTCCGGGTGGAGATACTTCTTTAGTAATCTCGGGAATTGAAGTTGGAACAACTAATATACATGACGATTTATTTAATGCAAGATATGTTCAGTTTAACGTGAACTCGTTTACGATCACAGCATGGACTGATGAAGCAGATCAATTATTCGAAGCTGCTGTTAAATGGGTTATGGATGATGCAACAAATGTTGAAGAAATTAATTCAGGAATTCCAGAAGAATTTTTACTCTCTCAGAACTATCCAAACCCGTTTAATCCATCTACTACATTTCAGTTCTCAATTCCTAATGGTGAATTTGTTACTTTGGCAATCTACAATGTCCTCGGTGAAAAAGTTTCGGAAATTGTTAGCAAGAAGATGCAAGCAGGTAGTTACAAATTTAATTGGAATGCAAACAACTTTACGTCTGGAATTTATTTTGCTCGCTTAACAGCAGGAGATAAAATGCAAATTAAAAAAGTTATGCTGCTCAAATAGTATTGTTTGATTGGATAATTATTCTTCAATAATAAAAAGAGCTGAATTATCAGCTCTTTTTATTACTACTTATTTATTATTATATTCACAAGAGTCTCATGTTCATTAGAATCAAATGAGACCCATTTATTTCCCCTTTCCAAATTTATGAAATAGACTCGGCAGCACGATCATATTTAAAGTTGTTGATGTAAATAATCCACCAAGAATTACAATTGCCATCGGAGATTCAATCTCTTTACCTGGCTCGCCACTTCCAAGTGCAAGTGGAACCAATGCCAGAGCGGCTGTAATTGCTGTCATTAAAATCGGATTTAATCTTTCTATTGATCCTTGAATTACTGCATCAGTAAAATCTTTACCATTCTCTAAAAGATGTTTGTAATGGGAAATCAATAAAATACCATTACGAGTAGCGATGCCAAATAGCGTTATAAATCCTACAAGAGATGCAACGCTGATAATTCCATCAGTAAAGTAAACTGACCAAACACCACCAATTAATGCAAGTGGAAGGTTTATTAGAATAAACAATGCGTAATTAAGTTTACTAAACTGTAAATATAATATTAATAATATTACACCAATTGAAACTAAACTTAATAACAGAATAATTTTTGTTGCTTCCTGTTCACTCTCAAATTGACCACCGAATTCAACAAAGTATCCTTGAGGAAAAATGACATTCTCTTCAATGTTTAATTTCATTTGATCTACCACACTCCGTAAATCATTTCCTGACACATTTGCTTGAACAACAATCTTTCTCTGAACATTTTCCCGACTGATACGATTTGGACCTTTTTCATTAACTATTTCAGCCAATTGGGATAAGGGTATTTTGGCACCAGTTGGAGTATCGAACAACGCTCTTTTAATTTTGTGAATATTACCGCGGTTGTTTTCATCTAACCTAACGACAAGATCAAAAATATTTTGTCCTTCACGTATTTCCGAAACTACTTTACCATTAAAAGCTATATCAATTGCTTCAGCTAACTCACCTACTGTAATTCCATAACGAGCCATTTCGGAACGGTTAAATTTTAATTTGGTCTGAGGTACTTCAACTTCTTGCTCAACTGCAACATCAACTGCTCCCTTCACTTTTTGCATCTCATCTTTAACAGCGTTTGCAAGAGAGCGGAGCTGATGTAAGTTTGATCCGAAAACTTTAACTGCAATATTAGCACGTGTTCCCGAAAGCATATGGTCTATTCTATGACCTATAGGCTGACCGATTGTGATATTTGTACCAGGCACAGCAGCAAGGGAGTTTCTAAGTTTAGAAATAAACTCTTCTTTACTTTCTCCGTTCAATTCAAATCGAACATCCAGTTCTGCACCATTAACGCCTTGAGCATGTTCATCAAGCTCAGCTCTTCCTGTTCTGCGTGCTGTTGATTTTACTTCTTTGTGTGAAAGAATAATTTCTTCAGCAAGTTTACCAATTTTGTTTGATTCATCTAACGATGTCCCAGGAAGTGTTACAAGACTTAGCGTAAGTGAACCCTCATTAAATTTAGGTAGAAAGGATCTCCCCAAAAATGGAATTATTGAAATTGTAATTCCAAATACTATAACTGATGAAGCAAGAAGAGCTTTGGGATGCTTTAGTGTAAAGATTATAGTTTTTTTATACTGTTTTTTTAATCTTTTAACCAACCAAGTATCTGTTTCGATATTTAAAAATTTTGCGTTTGGAAGTAAGTAGTATGCTAATACTGGAGTAATAGTAAGAGCTACAGCTAATGAAGCAAAAATGGAGGTTACGTATGCATATCCCATTGGTCTTAAAAGCCTTCCCTCAACCCCACTCAAAAAGAATAAAGGAATAAATACAACTACTATTATTAAGGTTGCACTTACCATAGGTGCACGGATTTCTTTTGAAGCTTCATAAATAACATTTAACGGATTTCTTTTTTCATCTTCAGGTTTTAATCTATTCTCCTTCAATCTTCGGAAAACATTTTCGACATCAATAATTGCATCATCAACTAATGCACCAATAGCAATAGCAATTCCACCAAGTGTCATAGTGTTAATCATTATATCAAATATTTGAAAAATGATAATAGTGATAATAATTGAAAGAGGAATTGCAAGCACTGAAATAAATGTTGTTCTGAAATTCCATAAAAAGAGGAAGATTACAATTACAACAAGTATTGCACCATCACGTAATGCATCAATAACATTACTTATTGATGTTTTAATAAAATCAGCCTGCTTGAATATGCTTGAGTTTATTACAATGCCAGTTGGAAGAGTTTGTTGAATTTCATCAAGTGTAGCTTCAAGTTTTCCAGTTAACTCAATAGTATTTGTTTGTGGTTGTTTTTGTACTGTTAATATCACCGCTGGCTTAGCATTGACAGAACCATCACCAAATTTTATTGCAGCACCAATCTGAACATTTGCTATATCCTTAAGGTATATAGGGACCTTGTCGCGAATGGCTATAACGCTATTTGCAATATCACCAATATTTTCTGCTCTTCCAATACCACGTATTAAATACTCACTGCCAGAATCCATATAAGAACCCCCCGACGAATTTTTATTAGATTCTTCTGCTGCTTTTAGAACTTCATTTAGTGTAATATTATATGAGGCCAGTTTTTCTGGTGATACAAAAATCTGATATTGCTTTACCGCACCTCCTATTGGGATTACTTGTGATACTCCATTTATTGAAAGTAGCCGTCTTCTAATTTCAAAATCGGCTAATGTTCTTAAATCCATTTCGGTAAGATTAAGTGGATTATTAGCATCATCAATTGTAAGGCTTATAAGCATAATCTCACCCATGATGGATGAAATTGGTGCAAGAACTGGAGCATCAACACCCTTTGGTAAACTCGCAGCAGCAGTTTGAATTTTTTCATTTACAATTTGGCGTGCAATAAAAATATCAGTATCCCAATCAAATTCAATCCAAACAATTGAAAAGCCAGCTGAGCTTGATGAGCGAACGCGACGTACATCTGTTGCACCATTAACAGCAGTCTCAATTGGGAAAGTAACTAAAGCCTCTACCTCTTCGGCAGCCATACCATGGGCTTCAGTCATTACGGTTACTGTTGGGGCTGTTAAATCTGGGAACACATCAACAGGTAGTTCTATAGTAATATATGTGCCAAATATCAGCAAGAGAATTGCAGATAAAAGCAAAACAAATCTTTTCTGTAACGAAAAGTGAATTAATTTATCAAACATTATTTCTCCTAAAAATTATTAATGAACGTGACCATGACCTATTGCGGATTCTGGAGAAAGAGCGGCAAGCCTTACTTGATAGGCACCAACAATTACAACTCTCTCTCCAATGTTTAAACCATCAATAACTTGCACATATCCGTTATCAATAATTCCAGTTTTTAATATTCTTTTTTCAAATGTTTCACCTTCGGTTTGAACGTAAACTGTGTGTAATCCATCTTCGTTGATTAAGGCACTCTCTGAAATGGATAGATATTCATTTGCTTCCCCAACTTTTATATGAACTTCTGCATACATTCCAATCTTTAGTTTATTTTCGGGATTCTTGAACTCAAAGTATACAGACAAGGTTCGATTCGCTTCATTCAAACTAGCTGCAACCGATATTTTTTTACCATCCAATAAACTAACTTTGTATTCATTGTTGATTCCTTCAACCTTAAAGGTGGCATCAACAGAATTGTTCGCAGCTTCAAATTGAGTGGAGGGAACATTGGCTTTTAGTAGTAATCTGCTTGGATTAATAATTGTAAATAATTCATCGCCAGATATTACTTGCTTACCCAAAATAAAATTGATATTCTCAATATATCCATCAATAGGAGAAATAACTTCATATCCGCTTTCTGATATTTTCACCTGCTCCATTATTGAGTTATAACTTGCTCGTTTAGAATCATAGTCGAACTTGCTTTCATTTAATCGCTTCTTAGAGATGGCTTTTTGATTAAATAATTTTTGAGTTCGCTCATATTCAGATTGTGCAAGGAGAAAATCGTTTTTAATTTTTTGGATGTTCACACCTCCATAAGCCGAGGGAGAAATATTTAAAAGGGTTTCACCCTTCTTTACAAAGGTACCAATCGATTTTAGCTCACTATTATATTTACTTAAAATTATTCCTACAATTGGGGAGACTACTTTTGTGAACAACTCTGGTTTAGCTTTTATCTCACCAGTTGAAACAACAGAGTTTTGCATTATTCTTTTAATAACCACCTCATTTGAAAAATCAATTTTCCATTGTTGCTCTTTCAAAAAAGAGATATTTGAGGAAGACCCATCCTCGCTGTAAGGTATTTCGTTTTCGTTTCTGTATACAATGATATTTTCAATAATTATTTTATCAGAAACTTGTTGCCCCTTTAGAGTAATAATCATTTTGTAGTTTCCTGCCTCGGTGAATTTTATACTTGGTATGTAAATCCCATCTCGTGTAGGTCTATCTTCGGTTAGAGAGGTTTTTATTCCCTTTTGACTAATGAATTCAATAAATAAAACTCCTTCGATAACAGCCTTGAAATTTTTCAAATCAGTTAGATGAATAAGAAATTTTGCTTCCTCATTAACAATTAACTCTGGATATTCCATAAAAATTTCAGTTGAATCGGTATATTGTGTAACTGCAATACTACTACCTTCATGATCATCATGAACAGAATCGTTGGAAAGATCGTGTGAGCAACATGCAAAGATTGTTATCATTAATACAGCAAATGCCGCATTTATTATTTTTGCCATTATATTTACCTAGCTCCTAAATTATTATTAAAATTTGTAAAAGATATGCCTACAACTTTCTCTAGCCTGAAAAAACTATTGTGGTAGTTTATATCAAGTTCAGTTGTTAAAATTAGACCATTAATAAATGCATTAATTCCGTCTATAAATTCAATCAAAGTAATTTCCCCTTGCTGGTAAGAATAAGCTGAGATGTTGAAAACATTTTCGAATTGAAGATCAACTATGTTTTCGTGTAACATTTTATGAGCGTTATAGTTATGGAATGACTCACTAATTTCTGTTATAATATTTGCTTTCAGAAAGGAAAATTCTTGTTCAAGAGCAGAGCGTTTAATTTCTGTCTGCTTAATATTAGATTGATTTCTATTGAATAATGGAATTTCGAAATCGAGCTGAAATACAGATCCCTCAAAATCATCAATTAGTTTTTTGTAACCAGCAGTTAATTTTATTTCAGGAATAAGCTTTTGCTTATTATGAGATAAGAATTTATTCTCGCTTTCAATTAATAATTGATAAGCCTTTAAATCATTCCGTTGTTTAAGTGCAATATTAATAAGATCATTTTCCGAATAAATAAATTCCTTACTAATTGTAGTGGATATAGTATTAATATTTGCTGTTACATCAAACCCGATTAAGAGTTTTAGATTATTTTGTAGTTTTCTCTTTTTAATTTTAATTTTTGATGCAATTGTTTTGAATTTATTGAACTCAATCAAAATTCTTTGCAGTTCATATTCAGAAATATCCCCAATTGTTGAACGATGATGTGCGGATTCTGTTAAGATAGTTAAACGTATTAGTGCACTATCTAATGATTGAGAAAGTAATGAGTAATTATGCAATGAGTAATAATACTCGCGAACCTGGTAAGCGGAAATCCATTTTAGATTTTCGTAGAAAAGTTTTTGAGCTTCGAGAGAATTTTCTTTCGCATCTATGTTGCTCCAGCGATCCCAAATAAAATTGATTGGAATTGAACCAGTGGCACTCCATTCATTGTAAGTTCGAGAATTTGATTTAAGATCTTCTCGCGAATAAGAGAATAATGGATTTGGTAGTCTTCCCGATTTATCTAAAATAGTCTCTGCATTTTTAATTTTTGCAAGTTGTTTTTGTAAATCAACATTATTCTGATAAGATAAGTTAATTGCTTCATCAAGCGTAATTTTATTTTGAGCTTTGGCCGATACTACAAGAATAAAGGAAAGCACAAATAGGAGACTATATTGTCTCACGGTACCTCCGTAAAAATTTATAAAACATAATTAATTAATTTGTAAATATGCTTTATGTTAGCGGAGGTGAAATATTGGTTGCGGAATGGACGCACTTCTCCCATTGAAGTTGAGAAAAGGGTTCATTGAAGTGTGTATTTATTGAAGAAACTCCATTGCATTGAATAGAGTATTCTATTGTTAAATAGAATACTCTATTCAATGCAGATTCCAATTCTCGAGAAGGTGCAGTAATATTAACTAAATAATTTTGAAATAAGTGGGAATGATGGTTTTTATCGTCCAAATGATGATCTGTTTCTTCAGTATGAGAGCTGTGATCTAAATCAGAAAATAAATGTGTGTGAACAGTTTCTCTTTTTTTTTGTAATGACTCACTCTCTGAATGATGATGATGAAAATAGGGCGATAGAAAAAAGAAATTCAAATAAAATAATGAGAGTAAAAAAATAATTGGACGATATTTATTTTTGTTTTTAGACATAAAGATATTGAGATTAAATATATGTAGTTTATTTGTTTAATTCAATTAATTTGGACCTAAGCTGAGCGATTTTTTTGGATAAAAAACTTTTTGGTAGTTAGCTAATTGTTTTTAAATTAGTTATGTAGCAAATAACTAAAACAACTAACTAATCCAAAAGGTGATCTTAATATGAGCAAAAAAGTGAATAAAAAGCAAGTAAAAATTAAAAAAGTTGCAATCACAGACGATACCATATCCAGACGCGGTGGATTAATTCTGTTTATAAAATATCTTGAAAACACATAATTTTACTCCCTAATCAACCGTTATCTTGGGTATATAAAAAAATCGAAAAAGGAATTAACACTCAACCAATTTGTAAAACCGATTATGGCGTTATTCATAGATGGAACAGATATGGGTATGGTTGGTTTTGATAGGCGAAGAGAAGATAGATTGAATACCGATAGAAAAAATAGCGGTAAAAATAAGATTATAAAAATTGAGGCAGTAAATTAGCAACCACAAAAAATTGACTTTATGCGTTAGTCTCACTAAATTATTTTCTTCATTAAATAATGAAACATCAGATATACTAATTTTTAAAAGGAGGAATAAAACCTCAATGAAATCGAAGATTACAACTAAAATAATTTTGATATTAGTCGTTTTCATTACCGCGATATATCTTCTTTATCCAACGTATAAATTTAGTTCCATGACCGATGTGCAGAAAGAAAAAATGAGATTGGATGATCCGCAAGGATTCATGGCGTTAAAATCTAAAACGATTAATTTAGGACTCGATTTGCAAGGTGGTATGCATGTAATTCTTGAAGTAGATATTAAAGAGCTTTTGGATAAGCTGGCAAAATATAAAAACGATGAATTTAAAAATGCCTTAAACGAAACAGAAGAGCAAGTTGCTCAAACGGATGAAGATTTTATTAATGTGTTTAGGGAAAAATTAATAGAAAAAAATGTTAAAATCGAACGTTTTTATGCAAATTCCGATCGTAGGACTGAATCCGATGTCGTTAGTTTCTTGCAGGAACAAACCACAGAAGCAGTAACCCGTTCGCTTGAGATTTTACGAAATCGTGTCGACGAATTTGGTGTTTCCGAGCCGATCATACAAAAACAGGGTGACCGTCGTATCATTGTAGAACTGGCAGGTATTACTGATCCTAATCGTGTGCGTAAGTTAATCGGTGAAACGGCTTTATTGGAGTTTAAATTATTAAAGGATAACATTGTTTCTGGACAGGTTGCAGAAACTATCAATAAATTTATAACTTCAAAAATATCACCGACCGATACATCGGTTACAGAAAATGGAGAAAAAAAGGATACCAGCGTGACTGCTTTAGAAGATATGTTTGGTGTCAGTGACAGTGATTCTTCTAAGACAACGGCCGCACTATCCAAAGAAGATTCTGCTTCCGGATTATATGAAGAAGGCCTTTTCTTCCTTGACCCTCGGGATAAACAAACCTTATTGGTTCCCGTTGATAAAAAAGAGAAGTTTAAGTTGATTTTACAGCTTCCCGAAGTTCAGAAAATTATTTCAGATGATGCAGGGAACAGTGAGTTTTATTGGGGAGCAAAACCGGTTTTTGATGATAAATATTACCAAGTATATTTGGTTGCAAAAACAGTGGAATTAACCGGTGAAACAATTGTTGATGCCTATCCCCAGCCTGGAAGTCAAAGCGATCCTACATCCATCGGTAAATATGAAGTTTCACTTACTCTTAGTGATGATGGGGCAAGGATATTTTCCCGTGTTACAGGCGCGAATATTGGTAAACGATTGGCTATTATTTTAGATAATAAAGTTTTTCTGGCTCCGAGTCTTCGAGTAAAAATATCAGACGGCCGTGCCAGGATTACCGGTTTAGATGCAATGGCAGAGGCTAAGGATTTGGCTATTGTTTTAAAAGCAGGCGCTTTACCTGCACCTGTTGCTATTCTTGGTGAGCAGACAGTAGGACCGTCCCTGGGTGCAGATTCCATCAAAGCGGGAGGTTATTCTGCTTTGATTGGGTTGATACTTGTTGTTATTTTTATGACATTGTATTATAAATTATCGGGATTAGTTGCCGATTTTGCTCTCATAACGAATATTGTGTTTATTATGGCGGTTATGGCCTATTTCCACGCAACGCTTACATTACCGGGCATTGCCGGTATTATTTTAACAATGGGTATGGCGGTTGATGCCAATGTACTGATTTATGAGCGTATAAGAGAGGAGTTGAGACGCGGTAAAACTGTTCGATCAGCAATTGATGTCGGTTATAGCAAAGCTTTTATCACGATTCTTGATGCTAATGTAACAACTTTTATAGCAGGTCTTGTTTTGTATACATACGGTTCCGGTCCTGTGCAAGGGTTTGCTTTGACTCTGATGATTGGTATTGTTGCCAGTATGTTTACGGCGATCGTTGTTTCACGCGTAATTTTTGATTATGCACTGTCAAAATTTTCTATAAATCGATTGAGCATATAAGGAGAAAATGTAAAAATGCAGCTTTTTGCAAATGCAAATTATAATATTATATCAAAACGTAAAATGGGTTATATTTTCAGCGGTGTCCTCATTGCTATCTCGGTAATTTCGTTGATTATTCATGGGGGACCTAAATATAATATCGATTTTACCGGTGGAACGTTGATCCATTTAAAATTTGATAAGGATATTCAAATACAGGATGTGCGAAACGCCCTGTCTTCAAAAGGTTATAAAGGGCTGGAGATAAAACATTTTGGAGCTAAAAATGAAGTAGCTATGCGGGCAGGATTACTGAGAACCGCCGAAGAAATAACAACCACAATGGAGGCGATTATTGCAGAAGCGATTCCTGATAATCATTTTGTGATTCAGCGTATTGAAAAGGTTGGCCCTAAGATTGGACAAGAATTAATTTTTGATGCTATTAAAGCTATCTTTTGGGCTTTAGTCTTGATATTGTTCTATATCCTGTGGCGCTTTGAATTTCGATTTTCAATTGGCGCTATTGCGGCGCTTATTCATGATGTGACCATTACACTCGGTGTTTTTTCGATATTTGAAATTGAAATATCGGCTCCCTTAATTGCGGCAATCCTGACAATTGTGGGATATTCTCTAAATGATACGATTGTAGTATTTGATCGTATACGAGAGAGTATTAAATCCAGTAAAAAAACCAGGGATATTGCAGAGATAACCAATCAAAGTATTAATGAAACATTGAGCAGGACCGTTGTTACTTCAGTAACAACACTTATCGTTGTGATTGTTCTATTCATTTATGGCGGGGAAGTACTGCATTCTTTTGCTCTTGCATTGATAATTGGTATTGTTATTGGTACCTACTCCTCTGTTTTTATTGCCAGTCCAATAATTGTTGATTGGAAAGTAAAAAAAGCTTAAAGTTTCCTTTAACCATAAAAAGGAAGATATGATGGTGCAAATTTCAGAAAGAGAGGGAATCGGTATAATTTCCCTCTCGGGTAAAATTATGGGTGGCCCTGAGGCCGGTGAGATCAATGAACAGATTAGTAATTTTATTGATCAAAATAAAAAGAATATTGTAATTAATCTCGAAAAAGTTGATTGGATGAATAGTTCCGGCCTTGGGATTTTAATTGGAGCCGTGACAACTCTAAAGAACAACGATGGTAGACTTGGTTTGGTTAATACTTCAGAACGTGTTAATAGTCTGCTGAAAATTACGAAACTTATTGACGTTTTTGAAATATTTAATGATATTGATTCCGCAATTGAGTCAATGAAATGATTGTAAAATAATTTAGTATTTCCACACTCCAATCCTAAAAAAATTAATTAGAATGATATCAAAAGTTTTTTTTTTAACAACTTTTCTGCTGTTATCTATTTGTTTTAAACCAATTTATGGTAAACATACCACACCGTTGGAAATTTTATTCATTGCAAATACCAATGCTCTATTAGAAAATTGTCATTGCGGCAACCCATCTTTAGGGGGTCTTGCAAGGATTGTAACTATAGTTGAAAAAGAGAGACAGAAAAATCCTGATGTGGTATTCATAGACGGGGGTAACTTTTTTAATTCATATCCGTTCTTCGAGCTTAATAAAACGGTACTGGATATATATTCTTATATTAAACCAGACCTTCTTGTACCTGGCGAAAACGAGTTTATTGATGAGTTGACACTTATAACTCAGTTTATAGAAAATAATCCCAAAAACATTGTTTGTACTAATTATAAAATTGGAAATCTTGATGTTAGCGTCTATCGGAAATATTCAGATATTGTTTTCCTATCCTTTTTAGATAAAACAATTATTCAGAGTTACAACAATGATACTATAATATTTGATAACAATAGATTTAAAGCACAGTATGAAAAATTCAAGAATCTTTATTTAATTGTATTATATCGTGGTTATGACTCAATAAAAAAATTTATCAATATGTACCCGGAAATCAATATGATATTATCGACACATGCACAAGCAGGTGTAGTTGAAAAATATTCAAATACAAATATTATCGGTTCCGGTAATGATGGGGAATATGTAATAAAAATTACTTTAGATACTGATAAAAAAGTAAGTGTAAAATTACTTCCTGTTAACTTAGATATAGAGCAGAATAAGCATGTTATGAAATATGTAAATCATTTTAAAGAAGTAGAAAGAATAAAGTAGTATTTTGTAAAACTAATAATTATTGACAATAAATTATTTAAAGATTTAAATCAAATGGATGACTTATATAAAGAGCTGAAAAATTTAAGATCCAGTATTGACTCTGTAGATCAGAAAATTGTGAAATTATTAAATGAACGTGTTCATTATGCTTTGAAGATTAGCGAAATTAAGAATCAAATTGGTTTACCTGTTTATGATGAAGTTAGAGAAAAAAAAGTTCTTCAATTGATCGAAAAAGAAAATACGAGAATGATTCCATTGCAGGTAATTCATAGTATCTTTTCACTTATTATTAAAGAAACCCGTGAGTTAGAAGAAAAAAAGAAAAATGAAACAAAAAATTAAATTTACTCTTATTTTTATAGTTTTATCAGTAATTATTGTGGTTTTTTTTCGGGTGAGCAATTATATATCTTCACCATATATACATAAAGACAATGAAATAA
Organism: Calditrichaceae bacterium; assembly: GCA_030592985.1. Lineage (GTDB taxonomy): Bacteria > Calditrichota > Calditrichia > Calditrichales > Calditrichaceae > JAUVIB01. Next base: position 13,839 of record JAUVIB010000006.1, read on the forward strand.
AAACAGATATCATTATTCCAAAAGGAGCCTCGCTTCATCAGATAGCTGATACATTGCATGCAAAACGCTTGATTGAGAATAAACGAATATTCTCCTTTTGGGCAAGAGTATTGGGGTATGATAGTAAATTGAAAGCGGGATATTTTTCTGTCCCACATCAATTAACATATCCGCAGATATTATCTTATTTCCGGAAAGCTAAAACAAAAGAGATAAAAGTTACTTTAATTGAAGGATGGAATAATGAGCAAATTGCAGAAAAACTACAGAAAAATTTACAAATTAATAAAGAAAAATTTATAAATTTAACAAAGGATACTCTTTTTTTACATAAATTAGGAATCAACAATAGAAATTCATTGGGTTATTTACTTCCCAATACATATCAATTTTTCTGGGGGACAACCGAGGCGTCATTAATTAAAGCATTGGTGAAGCATACACAATCAATTTTCGAACGGGATTCTGTGAAAAAAGCCATGAAAGATTTAAATTTATCCATGCATCAAATACTGACAATGGCTTCAATTATTGAAGGTGAAGCGATCATTGATGACGAAAGACGTATAATCGCATCGGTATATTATAATCGACTACGCAGGCGTATTAAATTACAGGCAGATCCTACTATACAATTCGTTATATCCGGTCCTCCAAGAAGAGTACTTTTAAAGGATTTAAAAATTGAATCTCCATACAATACATACTTATACTACGGCTTGCCGCCAGGACCAATAAATAACCCTGGAATAAACTCTATTATGGCCGCACTGTTTCCTGCAAAAACAAAATATATCTTTTTTGCGGCAAAGGGTGATGGCAGGCATAAATTTTCTATTACATCTAAAGAACATGCAAAGGCCCATTCTGAACTCAATCACTTAAGAAACATTGAAAGAAGAAAAAAAAGAGCCGGCAAAGGATTTTAACTATGAGTTTTAATATTAATGATCTTAATGAAGCACAGAGAGATGCAGTGATTTCGACTGATGGACCGGTTTTAATTTTGGCCGGAGCCGGCAGTGGGAAAACCAGAACCCTTACATATCGCATTGCTTATTTGATAAAAGAGAAAAAAGTGCATCCCAAAAATATATTGGCAGTGACTTTTACTAATAAAGCAGCTAAAGAGATGAAAGATCGTATAATCAATCTGCTTGGAGCAAATGTTACCGGTATTTGGATGGGTACATTTCATAGTGTCTGTGCCAGAATTTTAAGACGTGAGGCAGAACACCTTGGTTATTTACGCAATTTTTCCATTTATGATATTGATGATCAGGTACAGGCTATTAAAAAAGTGATTATCGAACTGGGCGTTCCACAGCAAATATATTCACCTAAGATGATTCAAAATCGCCTTTCACGTGTTAAGAACCAGTTTTTATATCCTGATGATATTCAAGATAATAAAAGTGATAGTTTAGATGAATATTTACCGGATATATATCGTAAATATCAAAAATATCTCGAAAAAAACAATGCTTTGGATTTTGACGACTTATTGATAAAACCGATTGAATTGTTTAATGGAAATTCCGGAATAAAAGAAAAATATGCTGATTTATTTAAAAACATTCTGGTCGATGAATATCAGGATACAAACCATGCTCAATATTTATTTTTACATAATTTAGCAAAAGAACATCAGAATATCTGCGTTGTGGGGGATGAAGACCAATCCATTTATGCCTGGAGAGGAGCTGATATTAATAATATTCTGAATTTTAGTAAAGATTATAGAGATGTCAAAGTCTGTAAATTGGAAGAGAATTACCGCTCCGATAACAATATTCTTAAAGCGGCTAATGAGGTTGTAAAAAACAATTCTGAACGATTGGGAAAAGACTTATTTACCAAGCGTAAAGAAGGCGAAAAAATTCAGGTTTATCCCGCCTCAACAGAAATTGAGGAGGCCAAACATATTGTCAGTATAATTCATGATGAAATGTATACAAATAAAAGAAATTTTCATGATATAGCCATTTTGTACCGTACCAATGCGCAAAGCAGGATTATTGAAGAGGAATTAAGGCGTAATGCTATTAGTCATATAATCATAGGTGGAACACGGTTTTATGACCGCAAAGAAATTAAAGATATACTGGCGTATTTAAAGTTAATAGCAAATCCGTCCAATAGTATTGCTTTAAAACGGATTATCAATTTTCCGCTGCGTGGAGTTGGTGAGACTACCGTTTCGAAGCTTGAAAAATTTGCTGAAGTTCATGATGTAAATCTATTTGTTGCTTTAGGACGTGTGAAAGAGATTGCGAATATTTCAGAAACAATGGGTGGAAGAGTAATAGAGTTTTACAACCTAATCAATAAATTTATTGATTTAAGTGAAAAATTGATTTTACCGGAATTGGTTTCTTCGCTGGCTTCTGAATCCGGTATTTTGCATCATTACCAAACAGAATATGACCAATATGAAAGTGAAAACAGGGTTGGCAATATTAAGGAGCTCTTTAACAGCATTCAGCAATTTGTTGATGATAGGGAAAAAAATGATTTAGATGCGAGTTTAAGTGCATTTGTTGAAGATGTTAGCCTTTTGACAGATATAGATACTTGGAATGATGCCTCAAATTCCGTAACTTTGATGACTTTGCATTCAGCTAAGGGGTTGGAGTTTCCGGTTGTTTTTATAACCGGGTTGGAAATGGGACTGTTACCTCTGCAAAGAAATAATGCTGACTCTCAGGAATTGGAGGAAGAAAGACGCTTGCTGTATGTCGGTATGACTCGAGCAGAAAATCGTTTATACATGAGTTATGCCCGGCAGCGCAGGAAATACGGTACAACTCAATTAACAACACCTTCGCTGTTTCTTGATGAAATTCCTGCTGATTTACTACATTATAAGGCCGATTATAACAACGCCCATTATTCAAAAAGAAGCCGTACCCGGTCTAGGAAAAAGAAAATTCAATCTTATTTCGAAAGAGCATCGGTTGATCAAACGGTAGATGAGAGTTTTGTTATAGGTCAGAAAGTATATCACGCTATTTTTGGAAAAGGTGAAGTTATGGATATTGAAGGAAACGGTGATAAGATGAAAATATCGGTCCATTTCTATGATGAAAGTATTACAAAAAAGCTGATAAAAAAATACGCAAATTTAAGTTTATTAGAAGTTTAATATTTTGATGCTTATGAAAAAAATTATCTATATTTTCTTAATATTCGTCTTTACCGGCTCTCTATTAGCGCAAAGCACTAATGAGAGTAATGATTTTTCCTATGCGCTAAAATTGTATAATCAGAAATTCTATGATCTAAGTGCACAGCAGTTTGTAAAATTTTATAATAATTATCCCAATAGCGCCAAGGTGGATGAGACAAAGTATTATGCAGGATTATCCCTTTATCAACTTGGAAGTTATAACCAGGCGCGTATTGAATTTCAGTCTCTAGTACTGGGATTTCCAAAAAGCAGAAGGGCAGGAGAGGGATGGTTATTGATCGGCGATTGCTATAAAAAGCTAAATAACTTAGCTGAAGCCGCCAAGGCCTATGAAAGTATTCGGTTGATGTATAATGATAATGCATTTGCGGCAAAAGGTCTCTTTGAGGCAGGAAAACTTTATATTAACCTTGATAAATATAAAAAAGCCCTTCAAACCTTTAATCTGATTTTGGATAATTATAGTACTTCTAATTATTATCTTCCGGCTATGAGTAAAACTGCTCTGTGTCTGACACGTCTTGATAAACCTGAAAAGGCAAAAAATTATATAGATAAAGTTCTTAATAGTAAGCCTGAGAAGGAAATACAGGCTGAGAGTCTTTATTTATTATCAACAATACTCAAAACGCAGGGTTATTTTGATGATGCAAAAAATAATCTAAAAAAAGTAATTTCAGGTTTTTCTTCCACTGAATATTATACCAACGCATTGCTCGATCTTGGTAAGATTTTGTTAAAAGAGGGGAATTATAGCGGAGCACAGCAGAATTTTATCAAAGGAATATCCGGCGTTAAGGATACCCTGCTCATCCGGGATGTTCATATGCTACTTGGAGATGCCTATTTTCTGGATAATAAATTTGCAGATGCCATTAATGAATATCAAAAAGTAGTAGTACATAGGAACGATGAATATTTGTTAAGATTGCTTTTTAAAAAATCATATGCCTATCGGAAACAAAATTTAAATGAAAAGGCAGTATTTGAATTAGATAAATATTTTTCTGAAAATAGCAATGGAGAAGGATATTTTTTCCTGCAAATATTTAATATATATATTGACTGGCTGCAGGAAAACGGTCAATATCAAAAGGCTGTATCAAAATTATACGAACAGATTTCATTTGTTTCAAATATCTCGGATAAATTACCTTTAACCATTCATCTGGCAAAAATATTGGCTGAGTCGGGCCAATGGAGGGAGATAATCAGAGAATTACAGTCCTATCTGTTAGTCCAGGATAAATATGCAGATAGAGATGAAGTTATATATTATCTCGCTGTTGCCAATATGAATATTAATCATTTCGAAGAGAGCGCTTATTTTTATAAAATGCTGGTTGAAGAGTTTGGTTCATCAACTTATTTTGATAAAGCACTTGAAAGTCTAAATATGCTTCAGGATAATTACATTCTCGACCAAAAGCAAGCGGTTTTAAAGTTAGCTAATCTGATTGGAAAATTAGTCAATGAAAAAGATCAATCTGTTTTGCAGCTTGAACTGGGTAAGATTTATTATAACGATTTGAAGGATTATAATAATGCAGAAAATCAACTTCTTGATGCGCTTAGGGAAAACAGTGTTCTAAGAGGTGATATTTATCTCTATCTTGGAAAAGTATATGAAAAACTGGCAGTGATGAACCTGAAAAATCCAACTATTTTAAATGATAATCTAAATAAGGCTAAGATAAATTTCACCGAAGCTGTAAAAAATATAACAACATGCAGCAAGCCGGATGAAGCTTCCTGGCTGATGGTGAAATCGAGTGCTAATGTTGACTCTATTTCTGTGACAAGAAAGAAAAAATATATAGAGACATTAATTCAGAAATATCCACAAAGTGAGTATAAAGAGGAGTGGTATGCAGAACTCGCCTATTCTATGGCTTTTGAGACGCAATATTTTACCGACTCTCAAAAATATTACAAACTTTTAAGTGATAATTATAAAAATTCTAAAAAATATTCTTCATACTTATATAGTTATGCGCAGTTAGTTCAGGCGACCAATTATGAAGAAGCCTTAAAATACTATAAAATAGTAGCTTTAGATTATCCTTTTGCAAATGAAGCGGCAAATTCTTTGTTTGAAATCTCCAAATATTATGAAAATATTCAAAAATATGAAGATGCATCCGTCTTATATAAAAGGCTGATAAATAATTATTATTACGCTGATTTAATCCCAGAAGCAGAAAAAAAACTCAGTTTAACGTATTTAAAATCAGGTAAGTATAAAGAAACCATCGCATTACTTGAAAAAAACATCGATATCAATGTATTGGATGATTTCGTATTATCAAAATTACTTCTTTCTGAAAGCATTGATTTCAAAATATATTTACTTGCCAACGCCTATTCCGGTATCGGAGAAGAAAATATTGCTCTTACTTATTACAACAGATTTTTGAATACATCTCGAAATGAAGCTTTAAAAAGCCGTGCACGATTTGCTATTGGTGAAATTTATTATTCCAGAGGACAGAAAAAAACGGCTGTTGAATATTTTAAAGCGGTTTCATCTATTGATCCTGATTTGTCCTATAAAGCTCAACTTTATATTGCGGATATTTATTTTGAACAAGGGGATTACAATAAAGCAGTTGAAGTATACAGTGTTATAGAGAAGAGGAATATTACAGGTGAAAAAGGAAAAGAAATTGCTTCAAGGTATATAATTGCAACTATCAGAAAAGGTGAATTGAGTAACAGCAGCAAACTTATAAAGAAGTTTAAAAATAAATATCCAAAAACATTCAATTCTTATGCTCAGTTCGAGATTGAGCTTGGGAATTATTATAGAACCGAAAAATCCTTTAACAAAGCCATCAAAAAATTTAAGAATGTAAAGAAGAATTACAAAAAAACGAAATATGTTGATGATGCAGATTATTATATGGCTTTAACCTATCTCACGTTAAACAAAACGGAAGAAGCTTATAAAATTTTAACCAATTTTTATACAAAACATCCGGAAAGCAATCAATTAGCGAATGCTTTTAATACCTTGGGGAGCATTTATTTCAGGTCGGAAAAGTATGATGCTGCAATAAATATATATAAAAGAGCGCTAGAGAAAAGTGATCCGGATATAAAGCCATCGATTATGTCTAATCTTATAAAAGTTTATTCTTTAACCGGATTCTGGGAGCCTGCTCAGGCCATGGCAAAAACTTATGTGAAAGAATATCCTGATCGTGAAGATGTTATTGATAAAAAACTGATCATCGCTCAAGCAGATATTCACTTGGGACGATATCAGGAGGCCGTTAATTATCTCCATGAAACAAAACTGAGCGCTGATAGTGAAAGAGAGCCTGAAATACAATTTTATATTGGTGAAGCGCTTTTAAATGCAGGGCAATATGAAGAAGCTATTGCAGAATTCGTAAAAATTCCGTTACTTTCTAAAAAAACGAAATTACAATGGGAAGCAAGCGCTCTTTATTATTCCGGACAGGCCAATGAAAAACTGGGTAGAATTCCCGATGCTATTCGTATGTATCAAGAAATTATTAAACGGCCGGGTATTGATCTTATTTTAAAAAAAGATGCAGAAAAAAAGATAAAACAATTAAAAGGATAAGTTATTAAAATATAGGGGTAAGAAATGAAAAAGATAGTTCAATTTAGTGCACTAATCTCATTGATCCTTATGATAAGTTGTGGTGGTTCAAAATCAGGATCTGATGTTGCGGATGACGAAATATACGCCATGCCCGGGGCTGAAAGAATTCAGGTATTAAAAGAAAAGATTCAGGATAAACCCTATAACATGTTATATCGTCGACAGCTTGCCGAAGCGTATATGGAGACCGGGAACAATCTGCAGGCAATGACGGTTTTGGAAGACGCTTTTCAGGTAGCACCAGGTGATGCTGAGACCCAATATTTGTATTCTGATATTGCTTCCAGAAGCGGCGATCGTATTAAAGAATATAAAGCGTATAAAAATATTTTAGAGGGTCCGGAGGGTGATATATATTTTGATCGCATTGCTCCAAAATTTATAGATATTTTTAAAGCGGTAAAAATAATCGGAACATCGGCAGATGAAGCATTTGGAATGTATTCTCCTGATGGAAGTAATATAATTTATCAAACCAATGAAAATGGTAATTGGGATATTTATCAATATAATATTGCCTCAGGAACATCATCTTCGCTGGTAAATAGTGATGCCGAAGAAGAAAATCCCTATTTTTCTCCTGATGGAAAAACAATTGCCTATACTTCAACCGCTGCTGATCATCGCGATGTAGATTATAACCAGAAATTACGTGATATTTTTTTATTGGATTTATTAACAAAAAAAAATAATAATTTAACTACCAATGGATCAAACGACTGGCGGCCCCGCTTCTCTCCTGATGGCAAATATATTGCTTTTGTATCTGAGAGAAACGATTTACGGGATTTACCGTTTATAGATTTAAATAGCGATGTTTTCATTATGGAAAACGACGGACGTTTTCAGTTGAAATTAACTAATACCGAGTCGCATAATGGCAGCCCGTGCATATTGTCGGGTAGTACAGAGCAAAACGGTACCGTTTATTTTGATTCCGATCAGAGCGGCACCTATGCCATCTATCAAATGGATATGAAGGGACAGGATATACGTCAACTTACTTTTAACTCAATCGCAAATGATGTTTCGCCTTCCGTATCTCTCAGTGGTGAAAAAATTGCATTTTTCTCGGATAGAGACGGTAATTATGATATTTTTATGATGAATGGTGATGGGTCAGCTCAACAAAAATTAACCAGTAACAGTTCAGATGACCTAAATCCTGTATTTTCTGCCGATGGGAATAAAATACTGTTTCATTCAAATCGTAATGGAAATTATGATATTTTTGAACTGGATTTATCACAGCAAAATGAAATGGTAAGCAAAACGCAATTAATTAATATTATTGATAATTCAATTATGAATTTAGAATAATTTTGTGATTAATGAATTTAGAACAATTAATTGATAAACTTTCAGACGATAGTGATTTTCAATCAAAACTATCCCGCTGGATAGAATATGAACCACAGTCGTCAAAAAACGTTCCATTTCCGCAGGCGTTGCATCCGAAGATTATCAACGTTCTAAGCTTAAAGGGTATTACGGAACTTTACACCCATCAGGCCGACGCCTTTGAGCTGGTAAAAAATAAAAAAGATGTTGTAGTTGTAACACCGACGGCATCAGGGAAAACATTAAGCTATAATCTTCCAATTTTGGATACACTGCTAAGAGAAGCGAATTCGCGTGCATTGTATCTCTTTCCAACCAAAGCTCTATCCCAGGATCAGGTACTCGAACTGCAGGAAATTGTCGCCTTAATTGATGAGGGTATTAAAACTTTCACCTTTGACGGTGATACTCCGGCTGATATCCGCAGGACTATTCGATCTGCCGGTCATCTTGTTGTTACTAATCCTGATATGCTGCATCAGGGCATACTTCCACACCACACGTTATGGATCAAACTTTTTGAAAACCTGAAATACATCGTAATAGATGAAATCCATACTTATAGGGGGGTATTCGGAAGTCATTTGGCTAATGTCATCCGCAGACTAAAACGGATTTCCCGATTTTATGGCAGTAATCCGCAATTTATTTGTTCCAGCGCTACCATTGCTAATCCGGTTGAATTAGCTGAAAAAATTACAGGAACAAAAATAACATTAGTAGATAATAACGGTGCGCCAAGAGGAAAAAAACATTTTCTTTTTTACAATCCTCCCGTTGTTAATAAAGAATTAGGACTGCGCCGCGGAGTGGTGAACGAAGTTAAACAGATTGTTATGAAATTACTGCCTACCGGCGCTCAAATTATTGTGTTTGCCAGGAGCCGCCTGCGTGTGGAGATATTAACCACTTATATTAAAGAAGCGGCAAAGTTTTATAAAATATCAACGGATAAAATAAAAGGGTATCGGGGTGGATATCTTCCGGGGGAACGCAGGGCCATTGAAAAAGGGTTAAAAAGGGGCTCGATTCAAGTGGTTATAAGCACTAATGCTTTGGAACTGGGTATTGATATTGGTCAATTGGATGTAGCAATTCTTGCCGGATATCCGGGATCTGTGGCCAGCGCCTGGCAGCAGGCAGGACGAGCAGGAAGGAGGCAAAGTACATCATTAACTATTTTAGTGGCTTCCAGTGCGCCTTTGGATCAATATATAATCGAACATCCTAATTATTTTTTTGATAAAAATCCTGAGACAGCCCAAATCGATAGTGATAATTTAACTATTCTAATGAGTCACATAAAATGTGCCGCATTTGAATTACCTTTTACGGAAGATGAAATATTTGTACCCGACATTACTCCTCATTTGCTGGATTATTTAGTTGATGAGCGAGTTCTTAGAAAAACGGAAGGGAAGTATTTCTGGATGAGTAGTATTTATCCTGCTGAAGAGATAAGTTTACGGAATGCTGCGCCGGAGAATGTGGTGATCATTGATAGTGGTAATCATAATAGAGTGATCGGAGAAATTGATCTGTTTGCTGCTCCGGAGCTGGTTCATAAAGATGCAATCTATCTGCATAATACGGTACAATATCATGTGGATGATCTGGATTGGGATGAAAAAAAAGCTTATGTGCATGAAGTAAAAGTAGAACACTATACCGATGCCATTACTAAGACCAATCTCAAAATATTGGAAATAGATCAGGAAAAAATACTGGATAAGAGCTATGTGAAGTTTTATGGTGATGTTGAAGTTAGCCGGGTGACAACAGGCTTTAAAAAAATAAAATTTCATACTCATGAGAACCTTGGTAACGGAAAAGTATATCTTCCCGAACAAAATATGCAGACTTCCGCACTATGGTGGGAATTCCCGGATGAATTATTTGTGGATCCCTATTTTGAAGAGTCGATTCTTGGAGAAGGATTACGCGGGATAGCCTATACATTAGGAAATCTGATTCCACTATA
>JAUVIB010000343.1 GCA_030592985.1 Calditrichaceae bacterium
ATCTTTTCTATTTCTTCTTTAATTTTTTTGGGAAGATCATTATTCTTCCTACCATATATTAGCATGATGGATCTATAATATTTTGCCTCATCTAAAAACCATTTAAGAGTTTCAAAATCCTTTATCAAATCATCTATTCTATCATTTACAGTTACAGGTTTAACTTCAATTACCGCAAGATTATATTTCATATTGCCTGGAAAATGAACAATAAAATCAGGCTTTTTAGCACTTCTTATTATAGAATGTCCAGCTTTATCGACTTCTCCATTCAGTTTATAAGGAAAGCTGTCATCTATAATACAACGCAATTGGTGGTAAAGTTCATAACAATAAACACGTTCTCTGTAAATCGGTTCTTCGTTACCTGCAATTGGCAATTGAAAATAATAAGTATCTATATTTTTTATGGCCTTCATTAGATAATTCAAAAAATCTTTGAAATCATTTTCTTTCATATTTCATTACTTTTTTGGGATATATATCTTAAATTTTCGAAAAGATAAATTGAGTTTAGAAAATATATAAATAATTAATAGTTTAGTTTTAATAGTAAAAAATGGTTTAAAAAACTGAAAAATTCAAAAAATCTTTCTAAGAAACAACTTATTATGGAGTTCTCGATAATCATTAATTTACATTAGTTTTTATTGACAGACAATAATAATCTTAATAAAATGTTTTCTCTCTACCTGTCTAATAATAAATTTTACAGTAAAAAGAGATGGTTAGTAACATTTATAGATTAAAATATAAAAATTAAATCAAAAAAAATGTTGCTTTTTGACCATAACTAAATTACAAGAAAGGTCAATGAGAAATAAAAAAACCACCCCGAGAGTATACAGAGTGGTTTGGACTTTTAAGATCAATTTACTTGTTAATCATACTATCCCGTTCTTTATTCCATTGTACCCAATCGGAATTAGCTTCCTCTTTCTGGTCAAATTTTGATTGCTTAATATGTAAATTGTCCATCTTTTTAAAATCTTCAAATTCATTTTTAGCTTTTTCGAGTTCCTCCTTATCCTTTTTCATAAACTCTTCATAAGCTTTTGTATCGTTATCAATAAAATCCTGTAATTCTTTTTCCTGCTGTTTTTTGTATTCTTCAAAATTCATAACCAAAATCAACTCTTCCCCGGCGTCAACCGATAATGTTTTCTCGGAAAGAGTTCCATCGTCTTTTAAAGGGGTAATGGCAAGGGTGCCTTTATAACAGCGGTATTGTGTTTTAACGTCGTCGCAGTTCACACGGTAAACCGTTCCTCTGATTCCGCATACGGATGAAGGCGTGCGTACATTAAGCCTGCCTTTTCCTTTCGGCAGGAACATACTGATCCAGGCTCTTCCTTTATTAATTTTAACATCTTCACCGGAACCGGATTGGTTGTCTTTTAATTCGACAATGGTATTTTCGCCGATACGCATTACTTTTTTATTGGAATATTTAATCTCGCAGCGGGATTCTTTTTTTGTTTGTATTTTGTCTTTATCATAAACAGGCATGTTGTATTTAGCAGGGGTCCATTTACTACCTCCTGTAGATTGAACGTAGCTCCTTCCAAGAGGAAAGCTTATTTTCCCAATAGATTTTTTAGCGCCGTCTTCGGCAAAAACGATTACAATAAGGGAAAATATTGCGATTGTTGTCATTAGCTTTTTCATCATATTACTCCTGTATCATATTTTAATAACTTTAGGCTTAACATTTTTAAATTGCGGCATACACATACCGGCGTCCGCATTTACATAAGTCGGATCACATATCATATATTTTTTACCCTGATAATTTACAACATCTCCGGCAATATTTCCATTAAAATACACCGCTGTCGCCAAATGTCCGGGATAATCAAGAACAATTACATTTAATTCTAATAAATTTTTCACCAGATAAGAAAATAAAATTGAACGATCTTCACAATCCGAAGCCGGATAAAAAATAGTTTCTTCCGGCATTAAATACTTTTCTTTGCCGAATTGTTGATCATCGGTCTCATATTTAAAGGCGGTTTGTACGAAGCGTAATAAGAAATTTACCGCTTCCAGTTCCGTCTTTCCTTTCAGGTTTTTTTCTAGGGCAGAAAGTAGGGAATAAGAAACATAATTTGAAACAGGGGCTTTAAAATAGACTCTGATATCCGTTTGAGGATAGAATTTAAAATAATCAACAACATCGCTGCTAAACTCAATTTGGAATTGATACGGTTTGTCTTTGTAAGTAAATGTTAGATCCCTCTTGAGTATTTTATTTGTGATTGTTGGAACGTCAGAAATTTCCATATTGATAAGATTGAGTTTTCCTTTATAGGATCCCTTATAAGTAAAAAGTTTACTTAGATTCGGCCGGTTTTTATCGAAAGCTATTAAATAGTATTTTTGATTATCTACAGTTACGAATTTTGTTTCGTAAATCATATTTTTATTGGGAATAAGCAGTAAAATATTATTTTCCGCATAGGCTACTTTAGCTTCATAGCCGGATTTGACCATGTAAAACCAGATAAATACATTCTGTTCGTTTAATGATTTAGGAAATGCTTTTCGTGCGGCATTATGCAGCATAACAAGATAGCCCCAATCATTAAGATGCATCTCATTTTTTAAGGTTATGAAATCCTTTAAGGTCGGTTTATATTTACTTCCCGCTAATTTTTCCCAATTATTACTAATTTGCTTATTATTAAGGGGTGATTGAAATCCTATCTGTAAACTATTATCATATTCAACGTTTAGTGTCTTTGCAAAGCTATTAAATTGAAGCACGTTTTTACCCTGTGCAACAGAAATTTGGGGCGGAGAAGGTCTTTGTGGAATTTTTGGAACAGGGGGTAACTTTTTTATCTTCTTTGTTGTATCAATTTTAGGAGGAACTTCTTTGGCTTTTGGCAAAACCTTCGGTTTAGGTTTCGTATCGGCTTTAATCCCCATGGAGGATTGAAATAACTTCCAGTCATTTTTCAAAAAATCTGCAAAAGCTTTATCTTCTTCTGCTATAAATTGATTAAAGTCTTGTTGATCCTGTTTTTTAAATTCTTCAAAACTGTTCTGGGCAAAAGAGAATGAAAAAAGAAAAATGATAAATGAAAAAAATGATAGATTTCGTTTCATAATTGATCCCTGCTAATGATTCCCTTGTTTTGAACTTTGAACTTTCAACTCTGAACATAGAACTCTGAACATAGAACTCTGAACATAGAACTCTGAACCTTGCTTATTTAATGAACCACCCGTTTGCTATACCGTTCATCATACATAGCATTAATCGGTACAACTTGATGGTTGCCGGTGATTTTAAATACCTGCCAGACATTACCCTCTTTATCATAGGGAACAGTAAAGGAAGCTTGCAGCATACCATTGCCATAAACATCCACTCTCGCGCCGCTAAAAGATAAATCTCTACTCTTATGGCTGAATCTTTTACTGTAGTTATGAACAGCATAAGTATATTCGCCTATTGCCGGTTTATAGATCGTTATGGTCTCTGGCCCGTAAGAGTGCTTATCATCAATATCTAAAAAGTTTTTTCCGCCGATTAATGTTTTATTATCCCACCAGATATGAAAATTTTGTCCATCCGGTTTCGGTCCTGCCAGGTGAGCATCCAGATCTTCAGGATAAGGACCCCAGGTCAACACAATTCTGAATTTATCAATTTGAGGTGATAACCCGAAATTCATACTCACCGGTAATTCCGTTAAATCCATTTCAAATTCTTGAAAAGCCGGTATGAAATTCTTTTTATAAAATTTAGCTTTATATTTTCCATAATCCAATTTTTGGGCGAAATAACCGGTTTCATCCGTCATCCCATTTGCCACAGTTTCACCGGAATTTATTTTTATAACCTCGACATTGACGCCTTCAAGTGGTTTACCATTTATGGCATTAATCAGGGTTGCATTATAAATCCGTTGTTTTTCAAACATTTCGATAAAGCCGTAAAATTTTGCATCAACTATCGCCCCGGCACGGAAGGCAAGTCCGGGAGCCTTTTCAGGGATTTTTACCTCGTATATTTTATTATTAATATTATCTTCAATAATAGCAACTGCTTTAGAATTTGCGAGCATAAAAAAATCATCTTTTGTCGCAAAATCTTCATCCATCAGGCTGTTAGTAATCCATATATTAACTAAAACACCCTTGGCTTTGTTAATAATAAACTGCTGAGTTCCGCCGTCCATTGTCCGTACAACCTTAATATTCCCATCGGAGGAGCCTTTATACAGATTCCCGCGTATCCTTTCAACCTGACCGTCATGGTAATATTGCAGGATGCTTTCAGCGTCGCCGGCCATTGCCATCTCATCCCACTTTACTGTTACTTTAAATTCCTGAGCTAACACAGTTATAACAGATAAAATAGTAAATAGAATAGTGCGCATAACTAACCTCTCATATTAGAACATAGC
>JAUVIB010000161.1 GCA_030592985.1 Calditrichaceae bacterium
AAGTTTAGAATATTCATAATCATCATATCCAACCATAGGGGCTGGCAAACTGCCTTGTCCCGATAAACCGAGGATTTCCGCTTCGCTACAACAGGATCAACAACATACCAACGGCCTAATTCAGGGTCATCCCAAAGATGCCCTAATGGAGATATTTACGTTTTCTATGCTGCATTTGAAAAATTCTAAAAAAAATGCCGCACCTGAATCGGGTTAAAAAATATCAAACTCCGCCCTATGCAGTCGGGTTAAAAAACACTGATTAAGGATTTGTTGATTTATTACAGCATCAAACGAATAAACCAACAAATAAAAAATTATCAACACCCATGGTCATAAAAGGTTGTTAATGGCCTATACTACCCGATCTTACAAGAGAGTCCAGGGCTCCCGCATTGGACGATGCATTCTTTTTGCCGCTTTGGAATTTGCAACGATTGTTTCCTTTTCTGCATCCCAGGTTATTGGTTTCCCTTCCCTGATGCATATATCTGAGAGATGGCAAATAATATCGGATCTAACAGCTGAGTGAAGATTATCCACCGGCTGTTTCCTGCTAATTACAGAATCAATAAAATTATAGCGCTGATTTGTACTTACCTTTAGACGCTTTGAACCAGGATTTTTTCCCAATCTATAAAGTTTTTCATCAGAAACTTTCCAACCTGCACGTTTTACTTTTACCCATCCTTTTGTTCCCACAAATAGAGTTCCGTGATAAGGTTCCACTCCGGGATGAAGATTAAGTCTGCTTGCCGTTTGGTCATCCATAAACCTCATTTTTATGCCGTTTTCATATGTACAGGTAACGTCCCAGTTAGTAAGAGTATTAAATAATCCACCAATACCGATTTCACCGTAGCCTTCATAATGAGTGGGAATTGTCTTGAGGTCGGCATTATCCGCCCACCATTGCAGCATGTCCATCGGATGAGCGCCCCAGCCTGCCATAAACCCAATGGCATAGTCATAAATATGAAATATGGCATTCCTGCCGCTTTGATGTAAACATCGATCATAAGAAAAGGGAGCTTTTGGCGCTGGTCCTAACCAAAGATCATAATCGTATCCGTCAGGAATTGGAATCACAGGTATTCCTGATCCGCCCGATTCTCCATGCGGCGCCCAGACATATATCTCCTTAACATCGCCAATATGGCCGTTGAGTACCAATTCTATTCCCATTCGAACCTGAACCTGAGAACGTTGTTGCGCTCCATATTGAAATATCCGCTTATATTTATCAACAATTGCCCTTGCGGCAATATCCTGTTCAATGCTAATACCCAATGGTTTTTCAGTATACATATCTTTACCTGCTTTTGCCGCCGCTAAGGCAATTGGAACGTGCCAATGATCTGATGTAGATATGTGGACTGCATCGACATCTTTAGAAGCTATTAAATCACGGAAGTCGTTAAAATCTGCACAATTATCATATTCTTTTTTTCTAATTAGACGCCGCTCTCTAATTGGGTCGCAAACAGCAACAACTTGTGATTTTTCATACTTTTTATAATCCATTGCTGCACCTGATCTGTTGCCGCAGCCAATAAGTCCAATATTCACCCTGTCGCTGGGAGGTGTATTCCCATTTTTTCCAAATACTGTACTTGGAATTATTGTTGGAAAAGCGGCTAAAGCACCTAAAGCCGATGTATTTTTAATAAATGATCGTCTTGAAATTCCCATCGTCATTCCTCCATAAAAAGTAAAATTTCTATCTAATTATTATGTCAATATTTTTTTCCACGTATCAAAAACAGTATACACGTTTTCCGGTTTTGCTCCGGGTCCAAATTCACACTGTCCGATAATTCCACCGTTAGAATACAATTCGTTAAATATCTCGTAGACAACATTTTCTATTTCTCTAATGTTAAAGTTGGGGAGTATATTTTGCCTGTCTATTTCTCCCCAGAAAGTAATTTGACCTTTGAACTTTTTTAAATTATTTATTTCCATGGCGAATATTTGTGAGTTTAAAGCATCAACTCCTATCTCTATTAAATCAGGGAATATGCTTAGTATATTTCCATCAGAATGCATAAAAATATATTTATTATTGTTACGCGCAATATCAACATATTCATGATAAAGCGGTTTAAATATTTCCTTCCACATTTCCGGTGATATTAATAAACTGTTTTGTGCTCCCCAGTCGTCCATTATAAATAATGCATCCACTTCTGTTTTAGCCCAGGATTCTAACCGTTTACAATTGAAATCATGGATAGTTTTTAGCAGCGTCTCAAATTCATTTTTATTTTCATAAAAATCCATATAGATATTTTCACTTCCCCGCAGAAACTGTATTCTTTCAAAAGGTCTTGCACAACAAGGAGAAACAATAAACTTATCTGAATTATTTTTACAAAAATTATTTATTTTTTCGAATTCCAATGATAAAAACTCACTTGGAACTTGAAAGGCTTCTATATCATCCCATGTTTGTATAATTGGATTTTTAACTTCTCCAACAAATCCATTTTGCTTATTCTCAAATATACATCCCCATTCATCGACATATTCACCAATTTTATATTCATTCCCTTTAGTCCTAATGGTTTTAGTTAATAGATCGGGAGCGCTAATTATATCATCCGGGAATTTTTTTCTAATATTTTTAAGCTCTTTGGAGTAATGAATTTCTGCCCACGGTAAATCCCATAGTTGTGTTGGAATTTGATTAGGAGAATCAAATTCCAACGTTTTTATTACATTTAATTTAGCATTTTCCACAATTATCTCTTATTAAAATTTCTCTTTTATATAATTATTAAAAATAGTATTTAACTCTGTTAAATTACCTGATCCATTATGCACATAAATACGATAACGCAATTTTAATGTCTCTCCCGCTTTTATTGTATAACCACTATTATAAAGGAATCCGGGATTTGTATACACAAAACGGGGCCAATCATTATTCTCGGAATTAATAACATAGCCGGGAACCGGAAAACGAGGATTTTTATTATAATCAAAAATTGTAATTCCCGCTGATTTTGTAGTATCCTCTTCTATTATTCCGCTAATGTCGGTCCACTTAGTTGGCGTCGTATGAATATCAAGTCCTTTCTTCCCTTCGCTATTTAACAGAGATATTCCTGTAAGTGTAGTTGTATTCATGCGCAGCGCCAATGTTGCGTAACCGCCCCACCGTCTCCCCCCCTCTTGACCTTCAATAGGAGTCCGCTCTAAGACAACATCTTTATCCCCTGCTTTAAAATTTCCTTCCCAATCGATATAATAACTATCATTTTCATCCGGGGGACTTATATAAATTGTCCGTTTTTCAGTTAGCACCGCATCACTTTTTTGAGGATAATAAGAAAGCTGCATCGTAATTTGCGCTGAGAGATCACCCTTTAATGCTACCGTCTGTCTATTCACTTCAGTTAATCCATCAGCAAGATGCGTGATTTTATCTTCTTCCCAATAATTTATACCATTTATATATTTCCAGGAAAACCAGAGTGCGTAATGCCAATGATGATCAGGAGGGCTCAACCAGGTTAGAGTATATCCATCAATTGTATTAAGAGGATGAAAATAGGGTTTTCCAATTTTTGGAAAATTTAATTGCCAAACTATTTTATGACCATTAATTAGCGCCAATGTCGTATCGGACTGCTGCCAATATTTACTTTGCCTTTCAGCCATCTTAGAACTAAGCGGCCAGGGTTTTTGAGCGGGAATGGTTACCTTTCCTGTTGCCGCCCATTCAGTCCCTCTTAATAACAGAGTTTTCCAGGCAGCGTTTTGCATGGTCGCCTTATTATGACCAAGTACGCAATAAAAACCACGCCCTTTTCCATATTTAGTTGTAATCACAACCGGTTCATTTTTAGCGGTTCCTTTCGTTTCCGGTGATGAATATGCACTACACACTATATGTACATCGGGATGAAATTTTGTACGATTCCAAAGCTCATCTTTTATATAGAAATTTTTCAACCCTTTCAAAACGGGATGATTCGTATCCTCGATATTTACTTTAAAAGTATGAATTGGCCCATGTCCCGTTATACCTATCCCCCAGGTACCCCCGGCAATCTGCTGAAACTCAGGCCAGTCCTGAAGCGCGGAACTGCCGGCATGAATATTTACAAATCCTTTCCCGCTGGAAACAAAATCAAGGAAGGCTTTCTCCAGAGCCGGATTCCAGCGATGCTCGGTAACATCAGGCCATGTGTTCCAATTACTGAGTATTACATCATATTGATCTAATTCACTGGGTTTAAGATTCTCCGGACTATTTGTCACCGTAACAGTAAACCTGCCGCTTTCCTGCAAAATATTTTGAATAACAGGCGTCGTTTGCTGCCAATCGTGATTATTTCTTCCGCTAAAAATGAGAACATGAATCATTTTTGATTGACATCCTAATAAGCTAAAAAAAAATAGCATGATGAGTAAAGGTATTATCTTGTTTTGTTTAAGCGCCAACATTTTTTTTATCCTCAATTAGTTGAATTAGTTTTTAGTCTCCTGTAGATCAACTATTTTATAGCCACCTTTTCTCTTGAAATATCCAATTAAAAAGATATAAGAAACCAGCATAATTATTGGGAACACAGCGACAATCATTAATGCATTTTTACTCGCTTTTTTCTCGATATTACCGACAATTAGTTGTTCATCCACATTTAACTTTGAACGAAGATCGGGATCAATTGCTTCATAGTGACCGATAATGCTGGTTTTTTCTGTAAGAATTTTAGAGGATAAGACAGGGTTTTCATTTTTTAATTGTTTTTCAATAGCAGCATCTTGAATATTCCCTAAAAATACCGTACCCAAAATACCCACACTAAGCATTCCCACAGCGCTCATTGTATTTAAAGCGAGCGCCCCACCTTTCGGAAATCTTTCTGCAACAACTCCTAACATCATTGGCCAAAAATATGTTTTACCCACGCCATAAACAGTTGCCGCCACAAATATCATTAATCCTGTTGTTTTACTCAAAGCAATTAGTCCAATTGCGGCAATTAAGCTACAAGCCGCAAGCAGCCCCAATGGTGAAAAATATCGAAGAAGTAATCCGGCATTAAACCTTAATATCATCATGATAAAAGAAGTATATATTAAAACCCAACCCGCATTGATAGACAGAGTTTTCATCTCATCGGTCATCAATGAAGTGATCCAACTGTCGGTTCCTAATTCCGTAGTCGCTAATGGAATCATAATAAACAATAACAATAAAAATATTGGATTACCAATAGATCGAAGATAAATACCTAAATAGAGAGCAATACCAGCCGCTAAAATCAGCACTATATAATTTGGCCACACCAGAATACGGCCAATCTCCCCAAAGACGAGTATTGAAATAACGAAAAAACCCAACCCTCCGGTTACTTTTAACATTTCTTTATACGATACACCAGCAAGAACTCTTTCATGAATGGGGAATTTGCGGCCAAGCATCATTAAACCATAAATTACCATTGGAATGAAAAGCATTGAAATTCGCCACTGCCAGGCAAAATCACTGATCATGATCCCAAACATTCCACCGATAACCATACCGCCAGGCCAGCTTGCATGTAAAATACTAAGCCATTTACTTTTATCTTTTTTAAATATAGAGGCTACAACAGGATCGGCAACTGCTTGAGCGGCTCCGTTTGCAAGAGATTGAAGGAATGTTCCAATATACAAGCCCCAGTACCCGTTAGCCGTCAGAATAACGACACCGGAAAGTATATGACAGCAAAAGGCAAAAAGCATTGCTTTACCATACCCAATGAAATCAATAACCAGGCTGAATAAAATAATTGAAATAGCAAATGGCCACAATCCCACACCAAGGATTTCACCTTTTTGTGTCTCTGTTAATGAAAATTCTAACGCCCAGGCATTAATCACCTGCCCCCTTATTATAAAGATAAATGCAGTTACGGCAATAGCAACAAAACATGCCCAAAAAAGCATTTTCTTTTCATAACTTAATTCATTACCAAAATTTGTTGATTCAACCATTTGCAATTCCTCATTTTAATAAAGATTTCAAATGAATGATACTTTTCTCTGCTTGTGCAACAGTACCACATTCCACTGAAAAAACAATATCTTGAGGCGCTTTGCGAC
This sequence comes from Calditrichaceae bacterium, assembly GCA_030592985.1. Taxonomy (GTDB): domain Bacteria; phylum Calditrichota; class Calditrichia; order Calditrichales; family Calditrichaceae; genus JAUVIB01. The sequence goes on from JAUVIB010000161.1 coordinate 6,103, forward strand.
AAATATCAATCGTCCTTTTCCAATCAATTACTCCTTCACCACAAGCGCAACCCACAGGAGTTCCGGTTACTTTTCCTCTTTCTGCTTCAGATTGTTCTATTGCTATATCTTTTGCATGCAAGTGTACTAAACGGTCAACGCAATCCTCCAGCCACCGGTATGGATCCTCACCACCAAGATAGCTATTCCCTGAATCAAAATTAATTCCTATGTTTGGAGAGTCAACGAGATTTAAAATTCTGTTAAAACCACTGGGTGTTTTTGTGTATTGTTGATGCATTTCCAGACCAATCTTAACTCCTCTTGGCTCTGCAACTTTAGCAACCTCTTTTAGCACATAGCGCATTAAGACATGATCTTCTTCTTCTGTTGTCCAATCCGGCTTAGGACCTTCATCAGTATTGACTACAGGGGCGCCAATCTCAGCGGCAAACCGAACTGCCTGCTTTAGATATTCACAACTAATCTCAGGTTTACAAAGAGGTGTATGAGCGGAAAGACCGGAGATTTTCACACCGGCTTTTTCACATGCATTTTTGATTCTAAATGGATCGTCCAGCATGGAAATGCTATGAAAATAACCTGCTTCACTCAATAATTCTCTTCCCCAGTGAACCATCGGTTCAACATATTCATAACCAAGTTCCGCCGCTTTTTCTACACCCCACTCAAATGGTTTATCCTCATGGCGGACAAACTCAAGATTAACGCCTAATAAAATGTTTCCCATTTTACCTCCTTTTTTTACTAATATTATCAAATAAATAATTTAAAGTGCACATAAAATTCTCATTTATTTAATTTTAATACATTGGTTTATCATTAACCATTCTTTAACTGGTTTTGTGAAAAATTGATAGCTAAAATCTAACTCATCAAAGTAAGTTTGTAAGTTCTTTTTACTAATATAAATTGGCATAATTCTAATCCACGTTTTATAAAGATACTTAATTAAAACAGATATTTCAAAAAAAATCTCTCACAATTTAAGTCTATTATTATTGGAGAAAATTTTATTAATAAAAAAGGATGGTTTTTTAGGGTTATGTTTTTCCTAT
>JAUVIB010000035.1 GCA_030592985.1 Calditrichaceae bacterium
AAACCAATTGTTTCAAAAGCTTTTTGTACCGGAGGAAAAGGACCGGGACGATTTTTAGCCATGGCATCAATAAAATTTTCGAGAATACGCAGATTACCTCCGCCTCCGGGAATTAAACCGACACCAACTTCCACAGCGCCGCAATACAGTTCTGCTGATGCTACAATAAAGTCACTTCCTGCAGCTGTCTCAAAACCGCCGCCAAGTGTAATACTAAAAGGAGCGCTAACAACAGGAAACGGAGCATATTTTAATGCCTGAGTTAAATCTTGTAAGGATTTACTGACCTGCTCAATAGCTTTCCAATTTTTAGCTTTTGCCAAACCGAGAATCATATGTAAATTAGCGCCAACTGAGAAATTTTGTCCCAAGCTACCCACGACAATACCTTTCAGCCCGTATTTTGGAATAAGCGATAATACCTCCAGTAACATATCCATAACGGAAGCATCGATTGGATTCATTTGTGGCTGCAGTACACTATGGATATCCATAAAAGCAACACCATCACCAATATCATAGATACTTCCACCCCAATTTTTACTCAATTTATTACCCGTTAATTTTGGCTCGATAATCTTGGGAGACTGAACAATTTCATCATATTTTTCCTTGCTAATATTATAATAATACCGGTTCTTGTTTTCTTCTTTATAAAAAGAGGAAATTCCTTTAGCGAGCATCGTTTTAATCCATGCGGGTATATTGTCTCCTTTACTTTCCATCAACTTTACAGAACGCTCCACTCCAATGGCATCCCAGATTTCGAAGGGACCTAATTCCCATCCGAATCCCCATCGGATAGCCCGATCTATATTTACAATATCATCCGTTACTTCAGGAATACGATTGGCAGCATATAGTAGTGTATCCATTAATGCTCCCCAGAAAAAAACGCTACCGATGTCATCGCCGTAGACCAGAGACTTTATTCTCTCTCCTGGTGTAATAAATGATTTTGCATTTTTTATACTATTAAATTTCACCTTTTTCTGTGGGACATATTCTAGTGTATCCAGATTTATTGACAGGATTTCTTTACCTTCTTTTTTATAAAAACCGGCTCTGCTTTTCTGACCGATCTTTCCCTGTTCAATCATTCTTTCTAAAAAATCCGGAATTTTAAACATCTCCCTATGCTCATCAAACTCCCCTTTTTCATAAGAAGAATTTGAAACATGAGCTAAAGTATCTAAGCCGACAACATCTGCAGTCCTAAAGGTTGCACTTTTTGCTCTACCAACCAGTGGACCAGTCAGTTTATCCACTTCTTCTACAGTTAATCCTAATTGTTTTGCTAAGCGCATCGCCTTCATTATGCTGTACACACCAATTCTGTTGGCAATAAAATTTACAGTGTCTTTTGCGTAAACAATACCTTTCCCCAATACATCTTCACAAAAATGCACAATGGAGTCAATAATTTCCTGATCCGTATCATTTCCGGGTATTATCTCAAGAAGATGCATATATCGTGGTGGATTAAAAAAATGCGTTACCAGAAAATGTTCTTTAAAATTATTAGATTGATCTTTTATCATATCATCGATTAATAAACCTGAAGTGTTTGAAGTAATAATGGTTTGATTTTTTAAAATAGGGGCTATTTTATTAAATAAATCCTGTTTCCAATCCAAACGTTCTGCTATCGCTTCGACTACCCAATCTGCTTCCCGTAATAGATCCACATGTTCTTTATAATTACAACATTGTATCAATTTAGCTGTCCTGGGATTATAGAATGGAGCCGGTTTTAATTTAAGCGCAATCTTAAGTCCTTTATCCGCCAAATCCTGAGTCATGTCAAAAAGAAGAACCGGTATACCAGCATTCGTAAAATGTGCGGCTATCTGACTACCCATTACTCCGGCACCCAGAACCGCAACTTTTTTAATAGGATATTTCATATAGCCTCCTATAATTTTTCGATAATTGTTGCAATTCCCTGACCGGAACCGATACACATGGTCGCCAATCCGTATTTTCCGTCATTCTGTTCTATAACATTAAGTAATGTGGTCAGAATACGCGCTCCGGAACAACCTAAAGGATGTCCTAAAGCAATGGCGCCGCCGTTGAGGTTTATTTTATTCATATCCCAGCCGGTTTTTTTAATCACATATAATGATTGTGCTGCAAAGGCTTCATTAAGCTCAATAAAATCAATATCATCTATACTCATATTAGCTCGTTCTAGCGCTTTTGCCGATGCGGGAATAGGTCCTTTACCCATAAGCTCCCATTCAACACCCGCCACCGCTCGGGAAATTATGCGCGCTCGTGGTTTAAGCCCTAAAGAATCTGCTAAGGTATTACTCATTACCAAAATAGCTGCGGCACCTATTGATATTGGGCTTGAAGTCGCTGCAGTAATGGTGCCGTTTTTAAGAAAAGATGGTTTTAGCGATTTTATCTTTTCCAAGTCCGGCTCTCTGGGACCTTCATCTATATTTATTTTTTTTCCATCATATTCAATAGTTGCTATTTCATTGTCATAAAGGCTGTTTTTCTGAGCATTTAAAGCTTTTTTATGCGAATTAACGGAAAATTCTTCTTGTTCTTCCCGTGGGATGTTTAATTCTTTCGCCAGATTCTCAGCTGTCTCCCCCATTCCGATATAAAAATCTTTTTCAATCAACTGCGGATGAAAACTTGGGTTATAACCGCCCATAGGAACTGAGAACATATCTTCAATACCGCCGGCAATACCACAATCTAAATCTCCGGCAATAATTGCCTGATTTAACTGATGAACCGCATCCATTGAGGAACCGCAAAAACGATTGATTACCTTGGCCCCTGCTTCTTTAGGAATACCCGCTAAAACTGCTGCCCCACGGGCTATCAACATTCCTTGAGAGCCTTCGGGAAAAGCGCATCCCAATACGACATCTTCAATTTTCCCCAAGGGGAGCTTACTATTTCGCTTTAATAAACTTTTTATTACCTGTGCACTTAATTCATCCGAGCGTATTCCTATCATTTTACCATTTTTTATGCCCATAGGACTACGTACGGCGTCAATAATTACTGCATATTTTTCAGCCATTTTATATCTCCTTAAATCAATTAAACTAAATATTTTTCTAACTTAATCATACCCGGTTTTGAATTTAACGTTTAATAACTTATTTGTTTAGGTGTTTAGTGTGTGCTATTTTACCTCTATTATTAAACAACAAACGATTTACAAATAACTATTCACTGCTTTTTACCAACTATACTCGCCTTTATCATATAGGCTTTCGGCTAATTGGCGCCTTAAAGCAAATAGATTGTTGCGTAATTCCGTTCCTTTAGCTAATTGCGTCAACTCTTCAATTGATTTTTCCAGTTCATCACCTTCGAGTATAGAAAGCAGCGCAACTTTGGCAGAGCTGATTATTTTTCTTACGCGCATCGTAGCGGAAACTTTTCCTATTGCCAGCCAATCCTGATCTCTTTTATTATTCTGAGTAATTCGTTTGAAAACACTGTCCATGATATATATATCCGTAAAACAATCGGCAAGTATTTCCATCAACTGTTGTTCATTTTTTAATCCCTGCCCATATTTGATAATACTTTCGTTGAACAGATAAAGAGTGATGGCTTTAGCATACTCAAAAGCGCTCTTCTCATCTTTTAATATATCACTGTTTATTTTCGGCTTTTTACCTTTTATAAGTCCTTTTGCTTCTTTTATTTTTTCCCGAATTGGCAATTCTTCTGTTAGTGCTTTTTTTAATAAATATCCGGTTATTATTTGGCGATTAATTTCATTAGTACCTTCAAAAATTCGATCGACTCTGGTATCACGAGTAATTCCGGCCAAGGGGTAATCTTCTGTAAACCCATATCCTCCGAGTATTTGCAGCCCATCATCAGCAATCAACCAAAGTGCTTCACTTCCAACTATTTTACATATAGAAGCTTCAATTGCATACTCTTCAATCGCCGCTACAATCAGCTTATAGTAATTATCGTCATTCTTATTAACCTGCTGTATAGAATCGTCAATATCTTTAACCATCCGATAAATAATACTTTCCTGTTCAAATGTTTTAACGATCATATTGGCAAATTTAGCTTTAATCGAATCAAAATTTGAAATCGCCTGGCCAAACTGATGCCTCTCAAGAGCATAAGATAACGATTCATTTATCGCGATCTTGCATCCTCCCAGATTCGAAGCGCCCAGCTTATAACGACCAATATTCAAAATATTAAAAGCAATATGGTGTCCTTTCCCAATAATTCCCAGAACATTTTCAGCCGGAATCTTTGCATTATTCAATACAATACTTACCGTACTGGAACCTTTCAAACCCATTTTTTTCTCTTCAGGCCCAATTTCAACACCAGGTATATCCATTTCAATCAGGAAAGCCGTAAATTTATCACCGTCAATTTTAGCATAAGCAATCATCAAGTCACACCAAGCGCCATTTGAGATAAATTGCTTTGTTCCATTAAGAATATAGTACTTGCCATCATCACTTAATATTGCTGTTGTTTTTGCCGCCAAGGCATCCGAACCGGAATCAGGTTCCGTTAAGGCATAGGAACTGAGCCATTCTCCACTTGCAAGTTTGGGTAGATATTTCTTCTTTTGTTCTTCTGTTCCGAAAAACACAATAGGCAAGGTTCCAATTCCAGTATGAGCTGAAAAAGTTACTGTGAAAGAAGCGCTTTCTCCCATAACTATTTTCTCAGCTATTATGGCAGAGGTTACTTTATCCATTCCCAAGCCGTCATACTCTTCCGGTACATCAACCCCTAAAAGCCCCAATTCCCCCAACTGTTTCATAAGGTTAAGAGACAATTCTTTATTATACGCTTCGATTTCCATTCTTTTAGGAAGAATCTGCTCCTTACTGAATTGGGAAATCAGGTCTGCTATTTCCTTCTGTTCATCAGAAAATTTTTCGGTTGTGAATATTTCATCTTCATCCATTTTCTGAATGATAAAACTTCCACCTTTTTCCATAAAAATTTCTCCTATATTAAAAGTGTTTTTTCTAATATAATAAAAAATGAATGAATATTCATTCATTTTTTTAATTATTTTCGCTTATTTTCACTTTTTTTCTTTTATTTTAGATTCTATTTTGATTATGGACGCTATTTTTACTGATTAAGAGGTATTAAAATTCAATTTTCACCGCTTGGAGTGTTGTAAAGCCGTTTCACAACTTGCAGGTAATCAGTTTTTTTGTTTTAAATATATAAAAATACCGCTTAGGATAATGACTAATGCAATGGCTATAACAGTGATAATGGAACTTCGTAGTCCGGACTCTTGTTCTACCTTGGCAGCAATCATTTCTTTTGATTTATCCCCTTTACCAAGCACGCGGTCAAGGTCGATGGTTTGTGGCGCAAATAAAAACTTACTTTTTCCCGTTTCTATTGGCTCTTTGGAAAGAATTTGTCCCATTTCAATTAAAATCAGCGGATTTTCCACATCAAAGCCCAGCATATCCGCCGTTAGCTGACTTATCCTCTTATCCCAGTTTAAAGGAATGGCATTATGCAGCAAAGGAGAAAGATCAATACCGCATTCGCAATCGGTTCCGAGAATCACCAATTGATTCAGCAGTCTATCGGCGCTAATGTTACTGCCGGTTAACGGCTTATCCGCAAGCCTGCCTCTGCCATAAAAAACAGCGATAACAGATTGACTGCTGTCAGGTTTAATACCGAGAGAACGTAAAACAACCTTTTCTTTTGACCATTTTTTTGAGGGAATAATTATTTTCATAATATTTTCATGAATCTCTTTATCAAGATTCGGAGATATTATATCAAACTGCATTAAGACTTTATCTATAAGAATACCGGATTTATCGTTACCGTCCGAACTAAAAGCCACCACAAAAGCAAAAACTTCGTTTATATTATTATACATCATTTGCTGCAAAGGAGAGAACAGCAGGCTATTATAAAAACTCCGGATATCATCCCCTCTATCGATACTTTTACTAAAAATAAAATCTCCGCTGCTGTTTAGGCATTCTAATCGCGCAGGCAGGTTTGTTTGATGGGATATTTCATAATTAGTGTTAGATGTAAACGAATATGTATAAGCAAGTTTTTTAAAATCCCGCAATAAATAGGCATATTTCAGAGTATCTCCCTTAAAACTCACCAGATAATTTTGCTGATTTATGCGACTGTATCCGATATCACGGATAGTAAAACGGCAGGCGAAACCATTTATAACAGTAATAAACAGAAGAAATAGAAGCAGTTTAAATTTTTTCAAGATCAATGAAATAACAGATCCTCCGTAATGCCTGACTTCCCTGCTCCGGGCGGCTGCCACATAATCTGCAAGGCCTGACCCGCTTTAGCCTGAAAAAATTCAATTCTGATGGGATGTAATCCCGCCTGCAGGGCAATAGATCCTGATTTTTCACGGGCGAAATGAACACCGTCATTATCAACAACTTTTTTATTATCAATATAAATGGCGCTGCCGTCATTACTTTTGCTGTAAAATATATAAATACCATCTTCCGGAATCCGCAGGAAGCCTTTGAATCTCAGGGCATAATTACTGAAACTCTTATCGGGCATCAAAGTGATTTCGCCAACAAGTTCCTTGCTTACAATTTTCAATGAATCAAAATTCGGAAGTGATTTCCAGCTCCCTTCATAATAATCCGCAATTATGCCGGGTTTAACATCTTTTTTTACTGCGGGACTCATCTTTGGAAAATCAACTTCCGTAGCAGTAATTTCACTTTTAAAAAGCTTATTACCTTTTTCACGCCAAACCGTCAGAGCCTTAACGTTCGTTTTTTTATCAATGGTTATTTTACCGTTAAAAACTGGCGTCTTTTCGCTCGGGACCGAACCGTCGAGTGTAAAATGAATTTCGCCTGTTTTGCCCTTTTTTTGCAGTACAACTTCTCTTTTACCGCCATCCAGAGAATTCAGCGGTTTTATACTTGGCGCCGTACGCATCCTCTCAAAGTACCGTTCTCTCTCACTTTTTATTTCCTGTCCGTCTTTCTCGTAATATAACATAGCTCTGAATAGTGTATTTTTATCAATTAAAACAGGTTTTATATAAGATAATGATTTTTTTTCCGGTTCAGAACCATCTGTAGTATAGTACAATTTTCCCTTGACGTCTTTTTTTAGAACGAGCTCAATATTTAATGAATCGATAAATTTGGCCGGGCCGTTAAATTTGAACATAAATGGCGCTCTCGATTTCGGAGCCATAACCATGGAGGTCTCAAACCAGTTCCCGCAGCTGCATCCTCCACCGCCTTCTGGTGAAAGCACCATACCGAGCGCAGGAACCGTGCTAATCCAGCAATCGGGACGCAGCCGTTCCCACTTGGAAAACATACGCGTATCAAAATTGAACTGCGTGATACTGCCACCGCGATAAAAAACCGACTGCTCGGATAAAGCGTAGGATGCGCATCCATGACCGGCTTTAGGCACATCATAGCCCAGTCTTTCGCCCGTCTGCAAGTTATAAAGCGCCGGTTTAACCATCAAACGATTACCAGCGATTGCCGGGATGGACAGATGTCCCCCGTGATTATTGTTGAACCAGTTTAAATCTGTTTTCCAGACCAACCCTCCGTCCGAAGTCTTATAATTGTAAAGATAATATTTACCATTGTAGGAAGATTCGATGACAATGCGCTCGCTACCAGCGGCCATATAATAGGCCGCGATGCCCGGAACATTGTCAATGGCCTTACGCCAATTGAGAGAACCGTCTTTGATATTCAAACTCACCAGAAAAAGTTTTTTAAATATATTTTCTGCGCCACGTTTTTTATCGGTCAAAGGAAAGGTGCTGTGCGACTCCACAAAAAAGATCTTTTTATCATAAATAATTATTGTGGGATTTATTATCATGGAATGTCTGTATTCATATTTCCATTTCAGTTGATCGTTTCCTGCCTGATAGGCATAAAGAGCCGCGCTCATTACTTTATCGGTCGTAGGGCCTTTAACGGCATCGTACCAGCCGTAACCACCATAATAATCCGTATAATTACTGTTCTTAGGTGATAGTGAGACAACAAACATGCCGTCGGACGCAGCGATATACTCCCAATCAAATTTTGAACGTACCTTCGCCGGAACATCCAGTTCCTTTTCAATATTTCCGTTTTCCTGATTGATAATCAACAACTTATCTTTCACAATTGTATAAATCTGTTTTTCATCCGCCGCCCAGTTGGAACAGTCATGATTAACATTCATACGCAGCATTCCGGGGATATCCATTGACCATAAAACGGTTCCGTTATAGGCATTAATTGCGACGATCCGCTGGTTCCCCTGAACAAACAGTTTACCGTTTATGGCAAGCGGTGCGGGTTTACGCCCGGTACGGTCGGTTTGAAAACGCGGCCCGGGACGTCCCATCCATTGGACTTCAAATTCGTCGCTGGAAGTTGAACCCCACATATTTTCTCCGCCGAAAGAGCTGTTATCGGGTTTTCCGTACTGATGCGTCCACACGCCGGCACTTTGGGGTTCTTTTTTTGTCAATATTACGGAGAGCTTACTGCCAAGCTTAACAACTGTTTCATCCACCTGCCAGTCATATTCCGAAGCGCTCATTTTTTTATCAATCAATTCCCGTAATTCGTTTTCATTGTTTCCTGTTATATAAACAGCCTTTCCATAAGGCGCCGTCAAGCGTGCTATTTCATCGAAATTATTATTATACCCTGAACAGATTAGCAAATCGGCTATATCGGATTGCAAAAGTGTTTTATTTAAATCATCAACCGTATAAGCCGAAATCCGATGTCCGTAAACACCTTCTTTCTGCAATTGATTTCTGAATTCATCGATCTTTTTAGGGGAATCATCCAACACGATCATATCAAAAAGCGTTTTCTGAGCAATTTCCAGGGGCAGTTGCGTTCCGCTAAAACCGAGTATTAAACAAAGTCCCTTTTCCCTATCCATTTGCCCAATTATATCGTCAACATAATGACTGATATTTTTATCCTTGAACAAGTTTTCAGGCAGCGCTATTTTTTGCGGTGAAAAATTAAAAAAATTATCATGCTCAAACACCGGACTGATCTTTGCACCGTTTGTAATACGGTATTTATATATAAAATCTTTGCGGACTGGAATCGTGTATTTATGTTCTTTTTTTGCGGAATCATCTTTATATACCGCCCGCTCAAAATTGCCGTTGGATTTCCAATAAACCCTGTACTTTTCAGGAGTGGATGTATTGAATCGCAGGAGGATATTATGTTGATCTATGTAATCAACATAAGGGCCGGATTTAATATTAAGCGGCTTGCTGTTTTTTTCTTCTTCCGGCCATAAAAAAGGAGCATTTTGATTTTTACTCAATTTCTGCTCTGCGCCGAAACCTTTGGAAAAGCAGTATATTTTCCCTTCATTGGTCGAGACAAACAGTGCGCTGTCACCCGCCGCCATAGCGTATACCGTTCCCTCGACCTTGCCTTTCCACAATGGACGTCCGGAACTAATAGAAACGGCATAAACAGTATCGGTTGCGCCCGCAAAAAGAACCGTGTCGGCCATAATTATTCTATGGGCGTTATAATTGCCATTCACCCAGATTACTTCCTTTGTTTTTCGATTATACGCGGAAATGGAATGATCGGAAAGAACATAGCTGGCTTGTCCGGCCACAACCATTTCTTTGCCGCCCTTAAAAGACATGTAATCGGGCTTTTTTTGACCGCGCACGGTCTCCTCAATACTTATATAACGCGAGGTCTGCGGATGAATGATATGATTATCCGGCGTAACGAGCACAAAACAGCCGCCCGAACCGGGAAGCCTTCCTTCGATTTTCCCACTTTCCCTGTTTAGAAACACGGGAGAAACCCGCCCCTGCGGCTGAATCAACCTGTCATCCGAAGAGGCCATCAAGCCTTCAAAAGTAACATTTTCCAGTTCGTTTACATAAGTCCCCTGCCTGCCGACATCACCACTTTCGGCATCAATAGCGCACAAATAACTTTTCTTCCAGGGAAGCAGCGAAGCGCCGAAATAGGCGATCCCGTCTTCGATTAAAACACCTGTGCGAATCGGCCAAAAGGATATTAAACGGTTGTTATTTAATAATTTCTTTTTTGAGCCGGAAGGACTGAATTTCCAGTTAAGTTCTCCGGAGCTGGCGTTAATAGAATACGCACAACCGTCATCGGAGCCAAAATAGAGACTTCCGTTTAAGTAAGTCGGCGCAATTCTAATGGGTCCGTCTGTAATATATATCCACTCCTCTTCCCCTGTTTCAGCATTCAAACAATGCAGCGCGTCATCTGCGGACGAGCCGTAATAGACTAAGCCGTTTACAATAATCGGACTATAAGCTAAATCATAATCACGCATTGATGGAAGCGGGCCGCTAAGCGCGTAGGCATCTTCTTTAGCCGGGCCATACCAGGCCGGCGAAGGAACCTGCGGCGCCGTGTTAACCCATTTTTGCCCAAAAGTTTTATCAAAAACAGCAATTGGCGATCGGCCGCTGCGGTAATTATCATTTTTATACTGCGGCCAGTCATTGGATGTAATCTGGTATTCCTGTTTACAGGAAACGACTATCAGCGATACGATCGCTATAACATATAAAAGCTTCATTATTACCCTTAAAATGTTTATATATTATGAAGTGTTTAAATTTGCATAATCTGTTCTTTAATAATAATAGGCGGAAATGAAAACGGCAGAGACTCATAAGAACCTCTGCCGTGATATTTTTTAATCAAAAAGATCCAAAATATCATTTTTCTGAAGGGATTTAAAAAATGAATCTTCCGTTGAAATTAAGGAATTAACCAATTCTTTCTTTTTGTTCTGTAGCTTAACAATCTTTTCTTCAACACTGTCTTTTGAAATCATTTTATAAGCAAAAACCTTCCTGGTTTGCCCGATGCGATACGCTCGATCTGTTGCCTGCATTTCTACTGCCGGATTCCACCATGGATCATAATGAATAACATAATCGGCCGCGGTTAAGTTTAATCCTGTACCTCCTGCTTTTAAACTAATCAGAAAAATTCGTATATTATCATTATTCTGAAATTCTTGTATGGGAGCATCACGATCTTTTGTAGAGCCGTCTAAATAAGAATAGCTGATATTATTATCATCAAAAAACGCTCTCATTATTGTCAGCATTTTTACAAACTGGCTAAAAATTAATACTTTATGATCTTCGGAAATAATCTCCAGAACCATTTCTTTTAAAGCGTCAAACTTTCCTGATTCATCATTTAATTTTGGGTCAAGCATCTGCGGATGACAAGCTATCTGCCGTAAGCGGGTCAACCCTTCAAGAACTTTAAATTTTGATCTCCCTACCCCCTTTCCCTCTATCTCATTAATGATATCATCACGATAACTTATACGCCATTTATTATAAAGTGCCTGCTGCTCTTCAGACATGGGAGAATATATAATACTTTCTACTTTTGGCGGAAGCTCTTTGGCAACATCTTCTTTTTTTCGGCGCAGAATAAATGGAAAAATTAATTTCTGAAGAGATGTGGCAACTTGTACATTGTGGTCTTTCTCTATAGGACGCAAAAATGTCTCTTTAAAAAAATTCTGATCACCAAGCAAACCAGGATTTAAAAAAGCAAACTGTGCCCATAAATCCATCGTATTATTTTCAACCGGCGTACCGGTCAGCGCTAAGCGATTATTTGCATTTAAAAGACGGGCTGCTTTTGATGTTTCTGAAGCCGGATTTTTAATATTTTGTGATTCATCCATAATAACATAATTAAAAGTAATTTCTTTAAGAAAAACAATATCGCGTCTTAGATGGCCGTATGTCGTTAAAACTAATGGGAATTTCCGTAATCTTCGAATATCTTTGGTACGTCGTGTACCATAATGCAGTAGATGGCTTATATTTGGTGCAAACTTTGCGATTTCTCTCACCCAGTTAAAAATTACAGAGGTAGGAGCAATGATCAGGTTATTCTTTCTTGGATTAATCCTAACTTCATTTTGCAGTAAAGCTAATGCTTGAATAGTTTTTCCCAACCCCATATCATCTGCCAGGATTCCGCCAAAGGAGAATTCTTTTAGAAAATTTAGCCAATCATACCCGGCTCTTTGGTAATTTCTCAATATATTTTTAAACTCATCAGGTATTTCATATTTTTTTATCTCTTCAAATTCATTTAATTTACCCAATTTCTGTTTGCTAAGCATATCCATTGATTTGTGATCTGCCTCGGCCAGTAAACGGTCAATGAAACTTAAATGGTGATTTGCAAACCGAATTGAATTATCATCAACTCTTCCAAAATTAATCAGATAATGAAATTTTTCAATGAGTTTTTCAGGTAATTTTGCCAGACTTCCATCCCGCAGTTTTACATATTTTTTCTGGGCATTTAGTGCTTTTTTCAACTCTTTCAGATCTATGGAAACACCTTCAACTTCCAATAAAAGTTCAATATCGAACCAATCTGCATCCGAGGAGATATTTACACTGATATCTGCCTGGGAACGCCGCACCTTAAAGCGAACCAATTTTTCCTCACCCATAATCTCGAAACCATCTTTTGAAAGCTTGGGCAAACCTTCAAACAACCAATCAAGCGCCTCTATAAAAGTTGAGTAAAAAAGACCTGGTGTATCTTCAATAATACCGCTTTCCAACACCCTTTCGCGTATAGTCATTTCTGCATCACGATCTCTGCTTACCCGAATAATTTTTTTAGTTTTTTTATTGTAGTGCAGATATTGGTCATTAGCATGACTATAGGGGATTTCAATATCGTCATAAAACGTAGAAAGAGTAACAACTAATTGGTCATCCATTTCTTCAATATAGATACGCTTAGCTGTTATGGTATCGATTTCTGTCACTTCAATACCAGGTGGGAATTCTACATAAGGGAATATCGGCAATTTTGCCAAGTATTCAGAAATAAATTCCTGATACTCGCCTTTTGAAAGAGATATTCGAAGTTTTTCATCAACAAAGGATTTTATATAAGAATAATTTAAGGGAAACTTACAGGAATGTAACTTTCCATCTTTGTAAAACCAAATTGGATTTACGGTCAGTATCTTCGTTTCTTTGGTAATGGAAATATCCTCTTCATCACGAACGAAGTAGGGCTGAAAAGTGTAAAGACGATCTATAATCTGTAATTTAAATTTTAATGACCACGGTTTACGGCCAAAACGGATCCGCGTTCCAATACTGCCATCTTCATTTTTAATATGTAATTCGCTGGTTCTTAATAAATTAAAAATCTGACCGGCGTCTAATCCAAAATCAAGATAGCTGGTTTCCAGACGTCCTCTAAAATAAACGGATGACTGTTGTGTTTGCAGTCGTTCCAGATAGGATATAGCAATTAAATCGCCCGATGTTCGGAAAACATTCTGAGCTGAAAGTTCATTGAAAGAAGGTTCCTGGATTCTACCATATGTTCCATCCTTCTTCATATATACTTTTACCGGTTTTATATTCCAGTAATTTTCCAAAATATGAATAATATATAAAAGCTTCCAACGGACTTCCTGCGAAAAATCCGTGTCCACTTGCTGAATAGCGATAAGTTTCTCAAAATATTCACGCCAGTCGGTTATCTCAGTTGATTCGGCGTCTTCTTTTCCTGTCTGCTCGTCAATAACTTTTAGAGCCACTGCAACAGCGTGCTTACACACATAATTATAAGGACAGGTGCAGGATGAAGAAAATACGCCATTGTCCCTTTCAATTTTTACAATATAGGGTTCTTGAATTGTTCCGGTAACAGCAGCAACAACCGATACATTATCTTTCTGTTTTATTTTTACCCGGTCATCCTTAAAATAATCCATACCCTGCTTGAAAATTATATCCGGTACCCGGTTTTTTATTTCTTTTAGATCCAGCTCCAAAATAAACTCCTCTTTTCATATATCTATAACACACTTCGATCATAAAATATAAGAATATAATTTTTTGTTTACAAGCATATTTTAAGAAAATATCAATAAAAATATAAATTATTTTGTATCAATATCCCAAAATCGAACAAATTTTAATGCCAGTGGAATCAATTTACAGAAATCACCTGTACTTACCTTGATGTAATTTGTTTTTTACACACTATAATCATCCTGGGAATATTCAGATTTACAGCAAACTATTGTCTCTATCTAAAATTATATGGGAAGTCGATTTTAAGATTCATTAATATAAATTCATTGTTTTATCTTTGCATTATATCCGAAAGAATTATAAATTTGCATACTTTTAGTAGATCGGTTTATTAACAAAGTTCCCAATGTTTACCCACAAGGTTTGGCGTACTTGAAAGGTACATTATTCACTAGTCAATTACTTACCCAAAATATATTAATTATTATGAATAAGTATGAAATCATAAAAAATTTTGCTTTAGGTTTTATTCCCCTATTTATCTTTATCATAGCTGATGAGATCTGGGGTACAAAAACAGGTTTGATCATTGCCATTGTTTCCGGTATTCTTCAAATGCTGATCATCTATTATATTCAGCGGCGCTTTGATAAAATGCTCGCATTTGATACCGCTTTAATTGTCTTGCTTGGCGGTATTTCAATTGGCTTTCAAAATGATCTTTTTTTTAAACTAAAACCGGCTTTAATCGAATCAATAATGC
>JAUVIB010000123.1 GCA_030592985.1 Calditrichaceae bacterium
CAAAAGTTGAAATTTTCCCTTGATTTTTGATTGATATTATTCTACATTATTTACAGAATTTTCTACAAGGAGTTTACATAATGAAAAATATCACTATTATCCTTATTTTTACTTTGTCGTTTTTATTCCGGTGTACCACTCAACCAACTGAGCCTGAGATAGAGCTCGATCATAATTTAGAACTGGGAAAATTGTCCTTAAATCTGGATATAAGTAATGCTCCATCGGAAGTAGTTAAGATGCGAGGAATGGTATGGAACAAGAACCGGGATACAATTTTCTTTGATTTTAAAATAAAAGAAAATTTCGCCATGGCTAATATCGAAGAATTGGCTACAGAGATCTGGATTTTGCAGGTAGATGCTTATAATTCAAACAATCTTATAATTTACACAGGATCTACAAAGGTAAACGTAAAATCAGGTACCACTACCATTGTACAACTTCATTTAAATCCTTTAACCGGTGGTCTGGAAATCATTGTAACATGGGGAGAAAGAACAGTAACGGACATTGATGGGAATATATATAAAACGGTTAAAATTGGCAATCAAATATGGATGGCTGAAAATTTAAAAGTTACGCGATATAGAAATGGCGACCCAATTCCGGATGGGTCTCAAATTGGTGATTACTCAAATGAAATTGAACCCCAATATCGTTTTGCCTATAATGACAATGAAAGATATGTTGCTATTTATGGAAGGCTTTATACTTGGTATGTAGTTAACGATGAACGAAATATATGTCCAATTGGATGGCATATACCAAGCGATGAGGAATACAGAGAACTTGAACTCTACTTGGGAATGAGTGAATTAGATACCGGCTTAATTTGTTCACTTGAGAATAATATTATTAGTGGTAAACTCAAAGAGCGTGGCACTCTTCATTGGAATTCACCAAATGTTGGAGCAACAAATGAATCCGGATTTACAGCTTTACCAGCAGGATATCGTCAAAGATACAATGATAATTTTGATTTTTTAGGAAGTTATGCATGTTTCTGGACTTCAACAGAGCATGATGGAATCAATGCCTGGTATCGTCATTTATATTCTGAAACATCTGGTATATGTCGCACTCGTAACCTTAAAAATTACGGTTTCTCCATAAGGTGTGTAAAAAATTAGATGAATGAAAATGTTTGTTCATTAAAACAATGAATAAAACCAACCTGGCTTCAAGCTATCAGAAAATATGTACAGCATTCTGTAACCATGAGAAAAATATATTTTATATTTTATGGAATTATGAAAATTCGAACGATTACATTAAACTTGAATAATATTAAATATATTAGCTAAATACTATATAAATAGGGATAGAGTATGGCAATTGTACACCACAATACGAAACAAGGCGTCATTGTTATATTAGCACCACCACGCTTAACCGTTCATGTTTCCCCTGAATTAAAAAATATAATTAAAGAGCATATAGAAGTCGGTCATAATAAAATTGTTATTAATTTATCCTCAACAAGATTTATGGATTCGAGCGGACTGGGAGCTATTGTTTCTTTTATTGAAAAACTAAGGGCCAATAAGGGTGATATACGATTGGCCTCACCTCAAAAATATATTCGTGAAATATTGGAATTAACGCATATCAATCAGGTCATTAAATCCTACGAGACTGAGAGTGATGCAATTGATAGTTTTAGTTCCTGATGAGCTGGATTTTCCGTTAAATATTTTTTGACCAGATAACGGCATTGACAGAATTAGGAATAATATTTTGACAGGCTTAAGAATAGTACAAATTATTCTACAATATATTGGAAAATTTCATAAGTAATACAGTAGTTCGCGTAACTTTATTGAAAGCTAGCAAGATTTATTAAAACACAATATGTTTTGGGATTAGCAGGGAAATACGCCAATAATATTGTATATCATCTTTTGCTCCGTTATAAAAACTCTCTACATAACCGGCACCAAGCCGCAGTGGGCCATCACCGAAAGAGAGCTGCGCACCATAAGAATAAACTTCCTCACCATTTCCATTCTCGATCTTGGCATAATCGTAAAACCCGTTAATTGTTAGATTGTTTATGGGTAGGAACAGCAACATCATCGGACTTTTCTGCGTTAAATAATAGATCACTTCACCGCTTGTCCACAATAATTTATTCCCGTAAATATTTCGATTTACTCCGCGGACGGTGCGTGTGTATGTAAAATCTCTGGGCATATCCAGTTCGTAATAGCTGTCAATCCCGACCCCATACTCAAGCGGGAAAGCGCCGTTTTGATAAAGATAACTTCCCGTAGCCATAATCCCAAGACGCTCCGATAAAATATCTGATGCAATCGTCATGTTTATTTCGGAAATGGAAAATTTATATTTTGATTCGAAAGAATTGAAATAAATCATGGACAGATTGAACCTGCGTTTGGCCAGCGCCGGATAAAAGGCCGTAGGCAAGTTATAATCAAGGTCGATCCCCGCGGATGCTCCATGATAACTGAATTGTGAAGGTATATCGGTATAATCTTTTTTCGTTTTAATGTTTCGATATGTATAAGAAGCCGTTGGCGAAAAAGAGAGCCGTCGACTACCCCAAATATTTATCGGTTTTGCCCAACTAAAACCACCAATATCCTGCTTTGCCACAAATTCACCATGTTCATAATAGGGAAAGATTACCGGGCCATGATAATAATTCAGACTAAAATATGAATTATAGGCCCGTGTGATTGAATTCAACATTATAAAACTGTTTTCCAATCCCGTACCAAAAAATGCTACCATACCAGATAAAAGCTGTCTTTGCAACGGCTCGACCCAGGTGGTCATAGCGCCGATACCCCAACCGTCACTCTTTGTATAGAGTGGTAAAGCCGCGTTCATTATATTAATTAATGAAAATTGCGGTAAGTTGACCGCTTCACTTGTTGGAGATTTCATCGTTGTATCAGGCAGCGAAAGAACGCTTGCTGCTTCCGGCTCTTTTTTCGTCCAATGAGAATATCGATTATCCGGATAGGTGTGTTGCGGAGAAATAGTCATAGTTAGCAGCGTATCAAGCGGGATTACCGTATATCTGATTTTTTTCAGCGGATCAAAGGATGCCAAAACGATTTCTCGGTCTTCACGATTATAATTATGAAGCCAATAATCATCTTGAGCGTTTACAAGCGTTTGTAAGGTTGATCCCTTTAAGTCATAAAGCGCCAATGTGGGTTTATTATCCAGCAAACGATTGAAAATAATATGGGTATCGTTCACTTGTATTGGCCGACGATTATCAAGGGAATCTCTCGTGAGTCGTTGCAGTTTATTATTATTTAAATGAAAAATATCCCGCTGTCCGCTCGCTGTCTGAGCGGAGAAAATAAGCCCGCCATCGTTGGAACGTTCGGGAATGCCTACCTGCATTTTTGTGCGAAAAAAAGGTGTAATCTCTTCACTGTTTATGTCAAAACTGATAAACTCCGTAATTGTATCCGCAACATTGATTAGAATTAAGCGGTTGAAGTTTAAGAAAACACCGTATTTTACTTTTAAACCGGCCGCAATTTCTTTAGTCTCTCCGTTGCTTCGATTATAAATAAACCAGCGATAATTCAAACTATTCTGATCGTTTTTTGTCCCCATATTATAACGTCCATAGGCTATCAGGTTTTTATCAGGACTTATAATCAGATCGGTATTATAATGATTACTAATATATTTTCGGATATATTTCTTTTTGTTTTTATACTCAATAATCATGGCCGTTAAATATTGTTGATTGGGACTTAACTGCTGAGAAACAAGATAGGTGGAATCTTTGGTTGATAAAGGGATAAGCTGATATACCCGTTCGCCGAAATCCGGCAATATTTCACCGGCTTCAAATATGGGGTAATCTGCCAAACGATCACCATAATAGATAACCAAATTGCGGTAAAAATCAGGAAATATTTCCTCTACGGATTTACCATAAATTTCCCTGAAGGCTTCCTCAAAATTATAAAACCAGTCCTTTTTTTTATAATCCATTAGTTTAATGAGGGAAGAGTCACCATATTCTGTTACTAAATAGCGGGTAAAAGCGTGTCCTGAGGCATAAAGGAGGCGGCCATCACTCAGATTATACATTGAGCGGATTGTAAGCCTGCCGGTTAGGAGAGCATTTTTAAGAGAAATATCTCCGCGAAAAGTATTCCAGGTTTCGGAAAAATATTGTGCCACTCCCTCGTAAAACCAGCGTGGAACATCAATATTGCTGACTTCTCCAAAAAACTTATTCCCATTACGCCTTAGTTTTTTAAAGGTAATATAATGTGCTAGTTCATGGGTTAAAACCTGCTGATACCAGTGAATATTTCCCGTCCACATTGGTAAGTACATAGAAGATATGGTATAGATTACTACAGTATTTTCCAAAGAATAGCCGTTTGAAATATCCATGGCATCCGTCAGAATAATACGGGCAGGCGCTTTTTCAACCTCAGCAAGCGGCAATTTTACCATTTTGGCTAAACGGGGAATTGATAATTCCGCGATTTTCAATAAGGAGTCAGCGGTTGATTTATATCCCTGTGTATACTCAATCGATGAATATTTTCCATTAATTCTATACCATTCCGCAGAAGAAGAAATCGACACTGTAAAAGCAATATAAAAGCAAAGCAGACCTTTTTTCATATTTCAGAACCTTTTTATTCCCGTAAATAAAAAAATGATTTGCCTTCAAACTCACAAAAACAAATCATTCACTAAAATACTGAATTTAAAACTGCTCCCTATAAAATGGGCGCTATTTTTTTAGTAACTTCTTCCTTTTTAAACTTTTTAATTACACGCAACAAATCGCGGCGTGTAATCTGGCCAATCATCTTATTATTTTCATCAGCAATAACCGCCCTTCTGAAAAAGTGCGTGCGGAACAGTTCGGCAACATGAAAAACATCTGTTGTAGCCGAAGTCGTCACAACCTTCTTTGTCATAAAATCGGAAACTCTTCCGCCGGGAAGCTGATGATACTTTCCTTCTGTGAGTAGCATTAAACAATCTTTTTCCGAAAGGATACCGACAATCGTATTATCCTCCTCTACAACAACTGCGCTGGTAAGTCCATTGTCAAGTAGAATATCAATTGCTTTATAAACATCTGCATCAGGACTTAATGTTATATACTTTTTGTCCATGAATTCTGTAACAACAGGTAATGACATAATAATCTCCCCTTCTTTTTATGAGATTAACTTAGTATAATATAATTATCTGTAAGTATCCAATTAAAATAAAACAATAGCATCATTAATTTAGATGAATAATAAGGAAAACATTCCCGTATTGCAATTAATTTCTGCTATTTTCACGCCCACATATTAAATTGAGAGATGAAGTTGAGAATTATCACTCTTAAAGATATCCACTTAAAACTTTCAGGTACGCCTCCGGTAGGCACAAACTTATCAGCCTTAATACCTAACCTGGATAAGCCAGAACCAAACAAGTAAATTTCATCACTGAACTTGAATTCAAGACATTATAGTTTGTCATTCTCGAACGCTTCTATCGGTGCCATAGATATCCCCTTGGGAGAATCTAAATTTCACCATTTAGATTCCTGCTTAAGCTTGTACCTGTATGTTTAAAGCAGGTAACATGCAGGAATAACCTACTTTGAGTTTTTACATGAAAAAAATAAATTCAATTTCTGCCAAAAAAAAACAAGAATTTCACTACTAAGACACTAACCTGGACAAGTTTCCCGCCTCAGTTTGTGTCATTTGCCAACCACTAATCGTAATCTAAGTAATTATCACAATTTTCTTACCATCTCTTACTTCTTTCCTGGCAAAGCCACAGGCTGATGCATCATGGAAGGGAACAGTTTTTTTCCAAATTACTATGGGATTATTAATTTTCAAAACTTCGAATTTCTGAACTTGTTTTTTGTATATCCGACTGATAAGCCGCGAATTTATCAGTATTTTCCTGTGAACGTTCCGGACGGGTCAGAAGCCAGGACTCCAGTTCACTCTGTATATCTGTCAGGGTTTTATTGAGCTTACGGTATTTAGAAGCATCCGTATTTGAAAGCTTCTTTGCGTATTTGTCAATTTCAACAGTTCGTATTTTTCGTTCATAGTCATTTATTTTTGTATTAAAAGTGTCAAACTTTTTTAAATTTTCTTCACTCTCTTGAGGATTTGTAGCCAGCCAGTTATCTCTTTCAGTTTGCGTTTCTTTAAGCTGTGCCCAATATTTTTTATAAGCTTTACTTTGCTTTTTAGATAAAGTTGCAGCAAACTTATCGACCGCAGAAGAACTGCTGCGCATGGCTTGATTGACTTCACCGATAAAATTTTCAGGCGTTTTATCCTGTCCGGCGCTTAATTGGCCGAGTTTTGTTTTTCCATCAGAATCCAGCAAGATAAAGGAAGGATATCCACGGACACCCATCTCCGCCTGCAAGGCCTGATTACGTGATTTATATTTTTCGGGAACAATGGACTGGTCCTTGGGGAAATCCAGGGTTACCAATACCAAATTATCTTTGGCATATTCATTCCATTCTTTTTGAGAAAATACTTTTTCCTGCATTAATTTACACCATACACACCAATCCGAGCCGGTAAAGTTCAGGAACAAGGGTAAATTCTTAGACTTAGCAAGCTTTAGAGCTGCATCATAATCCATGGTCCAAACACCCGCTTTAGCACCATCGGTCATTACCGCTGAACTAAAACTTTTTCCAACGAACATAAAAATTATCAATAACGGAAATACTAATCGAATCGTCTTCATGTAAAACCACCTTTATTAATTTTTGTATAATTATTTTATCTTTAGACGCTTTAACGAAAAAAATGTTGCAAATATTCTTCATTTTGTAAATTAAACAATTATTTTTAAATTAGACAAAGAAAAATTAAAAAGTTGCCACCAATGCACGAATAAAAATAATATTTTTTTTTCAATACTAACTATAAATATAACCAGGCAATTTGATGAACAATCTCATTTAAAAAAATGAAAGTTATGAAATAATAGGCAAATGTGTGGAAGTCCACAATAATCTCGGAAGTGGTTTTTTAGAGATTTTTTATAAAGATGCTCTGGAATATGAATTCAGAAAAGCGAAAATTTCATACGAAAAAGAAAAAAATATACGTTAAAATATAAACTGTCATTATTACACATATATAACCACTAATAATTATGTGACAAAATATTTTAAAAATTTTAAAAATATTAGTGTATTAGTGACTAATAAAAATTCTGAACAAAGCCGGGAGAAATTATATAATGAGAAAAATTTTAATCGCCCCCTCTATTTTATCGGCTGATTTATTAAAGCTGAAAGAACAGGTGCAGTTAGCTGAAGAAAACGGAGCGGACTTTATTCATGTGGACGTAATGGACGGAAATTTCGTACCCAATCTTACTTTCGGGCCGAATATGGTTAAAGCGCTGAAACAATTTTCTAAAATTCCTTTGGATGTACATCTGATGATTTCCAATCCCGATTTCCATATTGAACACTATGCAAAAGCCGGCGCTGATATAATAACAGTACATGTAGAAGCCTGCACCCACCTGCATCGTACCATTCAAACCGTTCATGATTTTGGAAAAAAAGCGGGTGTTTCCTTAAATCCGGCTACTTCGCTAAGCAGTGTTGAAGAAATAATAGGTGAAATAGATTTACTGCTTATCATGACCGTAAACCCCGGATTTGGCGGACAAAAGTTCATCCGTAAAGGCTTGCAAAAGATCAATAAAGCCCGCGAAATGATTAATAACAGCGGCAAAGATATTTATCTTGAAGTGGACGGAGGCATTAATAGGGAGACCGCTCCGGAAGTTGTTAAGCAGGGTGCCAATGTGCTGGTTGCCGGCAATGCTATCTTCGGTCAAAATGATATTGCCGCTGCCATTAGAAATATTAAGGAAAGCGTTACTGGCCTATAATATATAGATAGCAATACTTATATATGCTCGATAATATATCTTTACAACATACAATATCCATTATTGATATAATTATTTAACTCTGTATATTTCAGTGGTTTGTGACATATAATACTGCCACTTTGAAACCTTATGAACATATATATCAAGAAATCGTACATCGTGTTCAAACACAATATTTTTATAAACACCGCCAATATCTCCTCTGCCTGTGATAATCCCAACATTACCAATAACCTTAATATC
>JAUVIB010000084.1 GCA_030592985.1 Calditrichaceae bacterium
AGCCTTGAATGATTGGATTTATTGTATAACGGCCAAAAGTGGTGAAAATATGCACACTAACAGTAATGCATATCCAATGGAAAAGAAGGACGACCAAATCGCCTGGAGGACGCTTTTTTAATACAATAACGCCCAATGCAAAGAAGATACATCCCACAATAAAAAGGACGATTAAATAGGTGATCGTATTATAAGATTCTAATTCAACATGTAGGGTGATTTTCTTTCCGTTGCGTTCTACTGAAAATGGAACCTGTTGTCCGATGGCATAACTATCCAAAATAAATTCAATGTCTTCAATTGTAGAAACATTGTGTCCGTCTACGCTGAGAATTATATCATTATTGCTAAGTTGATTTTTAACGGATAAGCTTTCAATCTCGGTTATGACGATATCACCATTTTTGTAATTAAGCCGTGCATTAATGCCGGCTTTTGTGGCAACCTGATAAATTCCGGCAAGACAGATAATGGCAATGAGCGTATCAATTATGTAGATATTTGTTCTATTTGAAAAAAAGTTATGCATACAGAAAGATGAATATAAAAAATGTAATTATCAAGTTAATAAATAATTTTTTTACTGTTTCATAATAATTATTATTTTTTATCTCAATTTATCTAACAAAAACCGTATATTTTCTTTAATAGAATATAGATTTCATTGATTTAAACGAAATAAAATAATTTGGTTTAAGTGGCATATGGTATTACCTTCAAAAAATTTAAATAAATAAAATTTTTTGATAGGCTAAACTTTTGTTAATGTAGGTATTAACAAAGGAAAACGACCTGTTATGAAAACTGAGTACGAATTAAATCTGTTTATTAATTTAAATGTCATATTGTGATTCAGAGGAATAAAGACCGTAAAAATGAAGCAAAATTTATTTATACTATTTACTGTGTTTGCAATAATTGGATTCGGACAAGCGAAAAAATTTAATATAGATAGTTTGAAAATTAATACCGGATCTGTAAATAAAGCAAAGGAAAAAACGGACCTTAAAACCAATTATGGAGAAAAAGGTTGGGAGCTTAGTACAGAGGATGGCAATTTTAAGCTTCAGTTTCAATCTCGTTTACAATTTCGTTATTCCACTCCCTATGAAACCGATCCAATAACTTTTGATGATTTTAGAAATGGGACTCAAAATTCTTTTAGAGTTACCCGGGCCCGCATAAAATTAGGAGGCAATGCATATAAACCCTGGTTAAAATATTATTGGGAATATGATTTAGCTTCAAACAATTTATTAGATTTCAGACTTATGCTTTCGAAAACACCATATCTTAACGTGAAGGTTGGTCAATGGAAAGTGCAATATAATAGAGAAAGAATTATTTCTTCCGGGAAGCAGCAACTTGTAGATCGGTCACATATTACAAGACCTTTTACGATTGATCGCCAGCAAGGTATATCATTTTATGGAAATTTAAAAGGTAATAGCATTGCAAATTTTAATTATTGGGCTTCTATATTTACCGGAACAGGTCGGGGAGCAAAGAAAAATGATGATAATCATATGATGTATATGCTCCGCGGGCAGTGGAATTTCCTTGGTCGATCCTTGAAGTTTCAAGGATCGGATACAAAATACCATGAAGAAGGCGCGGGGATTATAGCTTTGGCAGCTGTCACAAACCGTAGTCCTTATACCCGCTTTTCTACCGCAGGAGGCGGCCAGCTTAATGGTTTTAAAGACGGTGATAATGGACAATACAGAGTTAATCAATGGATGGCAGAAACTGCCTATATGTTCCGGGGATTTTCCTGGCAGCAGGAGTATCATTGGAAAGAAATCAAAGACTATAAGAATATTACAACAACCACAATGATTGGTAATTATGCGCAATTAGGTTATTTTTTTCATCATATGTTAAACTGGGTTCCCCGGGAAATGGAAATTGCTTTCCGGCATGCTTTTTATATCCCGGATTTAAACATAACTACCAATATGGAGCAAGAACTTACAACAGGCGTTAATTGGTTTTTTAATGACCATACTAATAAATTGTCAGCAGAGTTATCGTATTTTTATTTTCAAGATAAAACTGATTCTGACCCTGACGGTTTTCGTTTTAGAGTGCAATGGGATATCTCAATGTAATGAGATCTAAACGATTCATGAAACTCATAGACTATTTCTTTTAAATATACCTTTAGTTAAATGAAATAACATCGCAATTCATTATGTGTATGAGATAGTTCAAATCACCAATACTGTAATTCTCTATCATTAATAAAATATGTTTAAAAACACTATAGTATAAATGCTTCAATTCGCTATAATATTGGGATCGCCTATATACCAATAGCTCTCAATTTATATATCCGGATATGTTGTTGTGTTGAATGAAATTCAATTCGAAAGATGATACCCTTGTGGTAAAAAAAAGTAAACATTTTTTTAAGGTAATCGGCCCCGGTATAATTATAGCCTCAGCGGTGTTAGGTCCCGGTAGTATCACAGTTGCTTCACGTATCGGTTCTGAATTTGGCTATGAATTATTATGGGTGCTCATCCTTACTACAGTCTCAATGGGAACTTATATGTCTATCGCTTCCCGTTTCGGTGTATTACATGACGATTCAATTTTAAAAGTTATTGCGAATAATTATGGAAAATGGTTTTCAATTCTGATTGGCATCTCATCATTTTTAGTGGCCGCAAGTTTTCAATTTGGTAATAACCTTGGCATTGCAACCGGTATGGAGGGTATCACCGGAATAGCTCAATGGGTTTGGCCGCTCATTTTTTCACCTTTAGCGATGGTGATGTTATTTAAAAGTAAGAATATTTATCAGTTGTTAGAAAAAGTGATGATGGTTATGGTGATGATCATGATTAGTGCGTTTGTGATTAATCTTGTTTTTGCCAAACCTGTTGTAACCGATGTATTAAGTGGATTTATTCCTACTTCTTTTTCTGAAAGTTATATTTATGAGATGGTGGCAATGGTTGGAACAACCTTTAGTTTAATTGGTTGTCTTTATCAAGCTTACCTTATACAGGACAAAGGCTGGAAATTAAATAATTTAAAAACGGGATTACATGACACTTTAATTGGAATAACAGTTTTATCTGTTATTACTTTTTTAGTAATTGTAACATCAGCGGCAGCGCTTCACCCTGCCGGTATAAAAGTAAGTTCTGCAGCGGATATGGCGCTTCAGCTTGAGGCATTGTTTGGACACTTTGCTAAATATATTTTTAGTTTGGGTTTGATTGCTGCGGCTTTTTCTTCTTTAGTTGTAAACGCTTTTATCGGTGGTAGTCTTCTTTCTGATGCATTGGGTTATGGTCGTTCTTTAAATGCCCCAGTTCCGCGCGCATTAATCACTACCGTACTTTTTATTGGAATGATTGTAGCCGTATTTTTTAAAGGTAACATAGTTTATGCTTTAGTTATTGCTCAAGCGGCAACCATATTTGCAGTTCCGGCAGTGGGAATTGGAATGTTTCTACTCGCCAATAATAATAAAATAATGGGGAATTTAAAAAATAATCTTCGCCAAAATATTTTTTCAGTTATTGGACTTATCCTTGTTGGAGTAATGGTTTATTTTATATCACTTAAACTATTTGCCATGATTGGAAATTTATAAAAGAAAAAGAGAAGGTTTATTTTGATAGACGTAATTGAGCTAACGAAAAAACTCATTAAATATAATACTATTAATCCGCCGGGGAATGAACGTCCTGCAGCTGAGTTTGTGGGGAATATTCTTGCGGATAATGGATTCGGGGTACGATATCACAAGCTAAGTGATAATCGATTGTCAATTGTCGCTGAGAAAGGCCTGAGCGCTAAGGGGCTTCCAATAGTTTTCTCCGGGCATATAGACGTTGTTCCTTTGGGAAATAAAAAATGGAGCGTTGAACCCTTTAGCGCTGATATTATTGATGGGAAACTATTCGGACGTGGCTCGTGCGATATGAAAGGCGGTGTTGCAGCGATCATTTCCGCAGCAGTGGAATCGTTTATTGAAGAAACGCCGGTCGGTGGAATTAGATTAATAATAACAGCGAGTGAAGAAGATGGTCTAATTGGTGCCAGAACATTAGTAAAAGACTTTGATGAACTTGGACAAGCGAGTGCAATAATTATTGGTGAACCTACTAATAACCTTCCTGTCATTGGTCATAAAAGTTCTCTATATATGAACGTACGTACAGAAGGCGTTACCGCGCATTCATCGATGCCTGATAAAGGCGTTAATGCAATCTACAAAGCTGCAAATGCAATAAATAAGATTGAAAAATATAGATTTGAAACTGAAAATGATACGCTTTTAGGTTTTCCCACAATAAACGTTGGTAAAATTAATGGAGGGCTGAATGTGAATTCTGTACCGGATTTTGCAGAATTTACAATTGATGTACGCAGTACGACTAAACTTACGAATAAAGAAGTCTTAAGAAAGTTGGAAGATTTATTGGGGGCTGAGGTTTCGATTAAACCTTTTGTTGACACCGGCGCTGTTTTTACGTCTGAGGAAAACCAATTCGTTAAATTAGTATGTGAAGTTACTGGTGTGAATTTAAATAAGGAAGGGTATAAAAAATCATTGCCCTATACGACGGATGCCGCTGTGCTTCAGCCATTTTATAATAATGCCCCTACAATAATTCTCGGTCCGGGTAAGCCGGAAATGGCCCATCAGACAGATGAATACTGTTACGTAGAAAAGATAAAACAAGCTGTGGATATTTATAAAGAGATAATAAGTCGTTGGAGTAAAGCAATTAAGGAAAAAGATTGATAAAACATCGAAAAAAAATACAAGATGTAAGCGAGTTGGAAGACATGTTATCATCACCGACAGAAGAGGTCGTGGAACAATTTTCAAAACTGAAGGGAGATATATTGTTTTTAGGCGTCGGAGGAAAAATCGGCCCCTCTTTAGCTCGTATGGCTAAAAGAGCCTGCGAGCAAGCCGGTATTCGTAAGCGAATAATTGGTGTATCACGCTTTTCATCCATAGTAAGTAAAGATTTACTGGAAAAATATGACATTGAAACTATTTCCGGTGATCTTTTGGATAGGAATTTTCTAAAGGACCTGCCCCAGGTTGAAAATGTTTTCTTTCTAGCCGGTATGAAATTTGGTTCAACAGAAAACCAGCCTTTGACCTGGGTTATGAATGTGTATTTACCTGCCCTTGTCGCTGAGAAGTATCACGACTCCAAAATTGTGGCATATTCTACAGGTAATATCTATCCCTATGTTTCTGTTAAGTCCGGTGGATGCACGGAACAGGACGCGCCTGAGCCTGTTGGTGAATATGGTCAGTCTACTTTGGGACGGGAACGCATGTTCGAATATGGCAGCAATAAATATGGTACACAAGTGGCGATCTTACGTTTATCTTATGCGGTGGAAATGCGTTACGGGGTTATTGTAGATATAGCCCGGAAGGTGATAAAGGGGCAGCCAATCGATCTGAGAAACGGCCATGTGAACCTGATTTGGCAAGGCGATAATAACGCGATGACATTACGTTCTCTTGATTATTGTGAGAGTCCGGCTAAAATTTTGAATATTACCGGATCGGAGATCATCTCAATTCGAAAAATAGCTGAGCAGTTCGGTACATTATTTGATAAAGAATTAAAATTTGAAAATCAGGAATCGGGTAAATCTTTATTAGCCGATGCGTCACTTTCCCACCGAATATTTGGTTATCCTAAGGTTAGTATTGAAGAAATGGTACACTGGATTGCAGACTGGATAAAAAACAATCAACCCTTATTAGATAAACCGACACATTTTGAAACCACTGACGGTAAATATTAAACCCG
This sequence comes from Calditrichaceae bacterium, assembly GCA_030592985.1. Taxonomy (GTDB): domain Bacteria; phylum Calditrichota; class Calditrichia; order Calditrichales; family Calditrichaceae; genus JAUVIB01. The sequence goes on from JAUVIB010000084.1 coordinate 5,808, forward strand.
GAGTGATGTATGGATTTTCCACAATTAACAAAAGATATTTTAAAAATTTTACATACAGGCGTGGTAATCCCGGCTCAACCCTTAGCTCTGGATATAAATCGCAAATTGGATGAACGGTGTCAGCGGGCTTTAACCCGTTACTATCTCGATGCCGGGGCGGGAGGACTTGCGGTTGCTGTGCACACAACCCAATTTGAAATACGTAAACCGGAAATTGGATTGCTTAAACCTGTGCTTGAAATTGCCGGAGAAGAGATAGATAACTTTGTCAGGAAAAGTAATAAGCCTATTATTAAAGTTGCCGGCATTCTTGGCCGGACAGAACAGGCGGCAGATGAAGCAAGAACAGCGGTAGATATTGGCTACCATGCCGGTTTATTGAGTTTTTCGGCATTTCCGAACGATAATAATCAAACCCTGCTGGATCATGCCCGCGAAATTTCAAAAATAATTCCTTTAATCGGTTTCTATTTGCAGCCCGCTGCCGGTGGGCGACTTTTGGATGAAAATTTCTGGAGAGAGTTTTCCCGGATTGAAAACGTCAGCGCAATCAAAATTGCCCCGTTTAACCGCTATCAGACACTTGATGTTATCCAAGGCGTTATGACGTCTGGGCGGTCGGATGATATTGCACTGTATACCGGTAATGACGATAATATCGTTGCCGATCTACTTACAGAATTTGCAATCCCTGTAAATGGAAAATTAATAAAGAAGCGCATTGTTGGCGGGCTGTTGGGACACTGGGCGGTATGGACAAAATCTGCGGTTGAACTGCTTAATCGTATTCATAAGACTGAAACAGATAAATCAGTTTCCGAATTACTCTCACTCGGAGTTCAGATAACCGATAGTAACGCCGCATTTTTTGATGCAGCGCATAATTTTGCTGGTTGCATTCCGGGAATCCACGAAGTTCTGCGCCGACAAGGATTACTTAAGGGTATCTGGACACTGAATCCTGAAGAAGGTTTATCTGTTGGTCAAAAAGAAGAAATTGACCGGGTTTATGCTTCGTATCCTCATATGAATGATGATATTTTTGTAGCTGAAAATCTTGATCGTTGGATGTCTTAGTATATACGGGAATATTATTCGCTTTACATTCCGGTTATTTTAAGTCCATATTATAAATGATACACTAAGAAAATTGAGTTAAGAATTAAAAAAAATTCACTTTAGATTTAATTTTTGACCAAAGGCCCTCACCAAGATATTTATTGGCAATGGTTAACACATTTTGAATAGAGGCAAGAATCTCACTGTCTCCGGCCCAATGTTCATAAATAATATCCGGCCCGTTCTTGTTAATATAATCATTCAGAACATATGCAGCGATAGCAATATCATCCATATAACCGATTGGCCCGAGGAACGCTTCGGGCAGCAGGTCAATAGGTGAGATGAAATAGGCGATTGCTCCCACAAATTTTACTTTTTTCTCAGGAGGTATGCGCTTATCGAGAGAGAGTTTGACCAGTAAATGAAAAAAATCAGGAGCGAGAAGCAGCACATCGCCATATTGAAAATTATGTTTGTCCAAATATTTGCTTATTTGGATACGGATTTTTTTGTAGAAATCTTGTTCTTTTTTATTCATTATAAACCTCTCTCTTTTTCAATTTCATCATAAGCGTTATTAATCTCCTTCATTTTTTCATTAGCAAAACTGATAAAATCTTTGGGTACACCCTTTGAGATTAACATATCGGGGTGATATTCTCTTGCCAGTTTTTTATAGGCATGTTTTACTTCCTCATTGCTTGCCTTGGAGCTGATTCCGAGAATTTGATAGGCATGGCTATTGGTTTTGATATAAAGCGCTTTTACCTGTTCATATTGGATATTGGATAATCCGAAAACGGATGACACCTCTTTTATAAATCGTTCTTCTGCCGGATGGAAACGTCCATCTGCCATAGCAATATTAAAAAGTAATTGGATCATGGTTTGCAGAACATCTGTTTGGTATCCAATCAGGTTTTTGAATTGAAGAGCAATACTCTTTGCGTCATCCCGGGAATTTTTTGCTTCATTGAATAAACGGGCAATAATTTTTCGATCTTCCGGACTAACTCTTAGATTGTTGACAACAAACTGATCAAAAGCATGCACCTCATCTTCTGTAACAACGCCGTCAGCTTTGGCCATTTTAGCGGCAAGAGACGCCAGGCTCACATAAAATAAAAATTGACGATCCTGAGAGCCGCCTACCTGTTGAAATGTGATCTTCACTCCACAGACAGGACAGTGGCCGTCTGCCGCTCCGCTAAGATTAATCATATGTCCGCAGTGGGGACATTTAACTTTTGAACCGCCCTTTTTCTCATTCTCCGTATCGTAGGCATGTCCGAGAGCTCCTCCGATAATAGCGCCCAACGGTCCACCGACCATGAAACCCATTCCCGCACCGAAAACTTTTCCCCAATATCCCATAAAAACTCCAAGATTTTTAAAATAAAATATTCTTAATTATTGGAATTTATGATTTTGTATAAATAAATCAAAGAAAACTCATCTAATTTAATTGAAATTAATGCACATTAATTGTATTTTCTCGTTGCATGTTTATGAAAAGGTGTTTTTATGTTTACAATTTTAAGAACAATAGCTTTATTATTACTGATAATATCATTTAAATTACAAGCCCAATCGTTGAAAATTTCGGATCGATTGGAAGAATCGATTAATAGTAATAAACAAGTAGCTGTGTGGATATATTTTACAGACAAAGGTAACGCGCTTAATAAAAGTATAGAGGAACGGACGACTTATATTTCAGACCGTGCCTTAAAGCGCAGGCTTAAAGTTCAAAAATCAAAGATATATGATCACTATGACCTACCTGTATATGAGCCGTACAGACAGCAAATTGAGCCCTATATCCTTAAAGAGCGTACACGTTCACGCTGGCTTAATGCCCTCAGCGCTGATGTGGAAGCTGAAAATATTGAAGCAATTGCCACATTGCCCTTTGTAAAAAAAGTAGATATTGTAAACGGATTTCTCAGAAATGAACCACTAACGGATATAAATATAAATAATTTAAAAAAAACAAGTGCTGAAACAGCCGGTGATAGTTTACAATACCTTAAACAGATTCAACAGATAAACGTTGATAAAATGCATAACAAAAAGGTCTACGGCCAGGATGTGCTTATCTGTATGTTGGATGACGGATATCGTCTTTATCGTCAACATGAAGCTTTCGATTCGCTGAATGTAATTAAAACCTGGGATTTTATTAATAATGATGATACCGTTGAAAAATCAACATATATATATAAAGGATATCCTGAAGGATATCACGGATCAATGACTTTGTCTGTCATCGGCGGCTATGCGCCAGGAAATTTAATTGGCACGGCCTATAAAGCCTCATATCTTTTGGGAAAGACGGAAATTGACAGCGCAGAATGGCCCATTGAAGAGGACTATTGGGTGGCTGGCCTTGAATGGGCAGATGCAGAGGGTGCTGATATTGTCAGCAGTTCCCTTGGCTATATCGATTGGTATACCTGGCGAGATATGGACGGCCAAACTCCGGTTACTACACAGGCCACCATAATTGCTGAACAAAAAGGACTGCTCGTTGTAAACTCGGCAGGAAATGAAGGTACGTGCGATTCATGTAATACCTTAATAGCGCCGGCGGACGGAGAGTATGTGCTTACGGTAGGGGCCGTTAATGCTGCAGGATACCGCTCATCTTTTTCTTCTATTGGACTGACCGCAGACGGGCGGATAAAACCGGATGTTATGGCCATGGGAACAGGTGTTACCATTGCTTCTTATACTAATCCGCAGGGATATGGACTTGCAAATGGGACTTCGTTCTCCTGTCCTCTCACTGCCGGAGCGGCCGCACTGCTGTTATGTGCCAACCCCGGGGTTACACCGGCACAAATACGTAGCACTATGCGCAATACAGCAAGTATTGCGTTAAATCCGGATAGATATATGGGATGGGGGATCGTTAATACCGATTCTGCGGATTATTATTTAAAGTATGTTTCTATAGATAAAGAAAAACCATTTTTACCACAGACATTTATTTTGGCACAGAATTATCCGAATCCCTTTAATCCCACGACCACTATTCTTAT
>JAUVIB010000109.1 GCA_030592985.1 Calditrichaceae bacterium
GGAACTGTTCACTCTGTTGCGCAATTACTCTTTCCCCGGCAATGTGCGGGAGCTTGAAGGTTTAATTTCTGATGCGGTAAGCAGACATAAGTCGGGTATTCTATCTACAGAATCTTTTAGAGAAAAATTGCATACGGATAATCTGAAACAGCAAAAAGATGCCGACAGATTCTCCGATTCTGAGCCTGCAGAAAGCAGCCAGATGTTGTTTCCTGAAACCCTGCCAACTTTAAAAGAATCCGAGCAAATGCTCATTGACGAGGCCTTAAACCGGGCTGAAAATAATCAGCGGATTGCCGCCGAAATACTGGGAATGACACGCCGTGCGCTGAACAATCGCTTGCAGAGGAGAAGTTAATAAAGTTTTACTTTTTCTTAACGATAGCTTTTGGCCACCATGAATGATAGGTGTTAATGGCGAAATATCCAGAATTTGATAATTGTAAATCGCTGACTGATTGAAAGGCATGTGGATCAAATTATTTGGCAACATACACTACCTCATTAACACGTTTCCTGGGTGTAACAACAATAAAGTCCATCTGCCCTTTTAGCCCATTGGTTCTAAATTGGTCACACCAAAACCCTCTTCACGCAGAAGCATGGATAGAACTTTCATATTGCTTTCTGTAATAATTTGAACTTCCTGTATACCCATTGCCAGACTGTTCTCCAGAGAAATCCCCAAGAAGTTTCCCGCGGTAAATCCGGCTCCATAGGACAGATAAGAAGTGATATTATTAAGATTACTTAAAACCTGCGTTATGGCAACAAGCCAGATAATTACTTCAAAAAAACCCAGCACGGCAGCAAGAGACCGGTTCCCGCGTGAGATCATTATAATGCGAATTATACTCAAAGTAACATAGCAAATACGCGCCAGGAAAATAAATATGGGCAAAACGAGGTAAGCATATAAAGCAGATAACTGTGAGATTCCTAAAATATCTATAAGCCATTTATCTGTTAATAGTCGAGAATAATCTCAATTTATGCTACAATCAGGTCAGAGACAAAACATTTATCAATGTGAGTCAGGAATATATTTAAGGCCTGGTTAAAAATAGCAGATTCAGGTTGCCGGATCTTTTGAAAAGGGCGCCACATTTTTTCCACCAGCCAAATTTTGTGTTGAAGCTAGACTCATCGAATATCAATAGATTGGATGTTATTCACTTTATAGTTCTTGATAAAATGTGGCTTAGGTATTGATCCGATAATTTTTTAATAATATTCTCTAAGTATTTGTGATTTCTGATATTGTCGTCATAAAACATATCTGGCCTGTCTTTTGCATTAATCTAATATAAATAAGTATTATCAATTCAAATGACTGTAAAGTTATCATCCAATATTGGAGGTGGAAAAATGAAGAATATTTTAAAAAGGATTTTTACGGAAATTGGAAATAAAAATAGAAACTATTCTGCTGAACCTTACTTTGGGAATTATCGACTGGCTTATATTGATTCAAGAGCAAGATGCAATATTTGTGGGAAATTACTTGCTGGTAACGACTCTTACCAGTTTTTCCCGGAAGATGGAAGTTACATTTGTAGTGACTGCCGGAAAAAGTATAGTTAGCAGATCGTCAAAAAAGATGAATAATATATAGGAGTGATAATGACACTTATTCAATTACTTGAAAAATGCAATAAGGAAATTATTCTCGAGGCAAATGACGCCCTAACCCGCGCGCCTTTAAAACATTATCAAAAGACTGGGATGGAAGAAAATAAAATTCGATTACAAACGCTCTATGATTTCATATTAAAAAGTATTAAAAAGAATAATCTGTTGGAAGTAATAAAATATGCAGAACAAATCGCCCGTAAACGATTTATCTCCAGTTATGAAATTCATGAAGTACAGACTGCTTTTAATGTTTTGGAAGAAGTTATCTGGCGAAAAATAATACAAAAACTGCAACCGGCAGATGTTACCAAAGCTCTTAGGGTAATAAGTACAGTACTTGGCGCGGGAAAAGAATCGTTGGCTAATACTTACGTGACGCTTGCAAGTAGAATGCCAGCGCACTCAATTGATCATTCTTCGCTTTTTGCGGGTACCGACGGATTTTAAAATTAATTTATAAAAAATATCTATTATCAGTGTTAATCGGTTCGGGGTTATCATGAACAATTGTGTTATAGGAAGCGCTCAATAATGCTATTTTTCATGGCAATAATGGGCAACCTGAGAAGTTTGTCGATTTAAAAGTCCAAATTTATAAAAATAAAATTATTCTTAAAATAAGAGACGAAGAACAGGAGTTTAATTACCAGGATATTCCGGACCTATTGAAAACAGAAAACAAATTTAAAACACACGGGCGTATCGTTTACATCATGTCGATCTTGATGGACGAAGTTGAATTTGGCAAACATAAGTTTGGAATGGAAATAATATTGGTTAAATACTTCTAAAAAAATTATTGAAAGTCATTCCGTAATTCGGGAAGACTTTCACCTTTCAATAGATTTTATTCCAAATCCTGCAAAATGATTTCCCACTTTAATTTTATACCGACTTTAAATTTTATATCCAAAGGAAGCCACTTTTCTTCCATCAGCCACATTTTCATCATATGGATTAATTGTGGCACCAACTGTCTGAACTTCCCAAAGAATACAGATCAAAATACAAATTAGTGGTGCCCATTCAAAATTACAAATCTCTCAAACTTATCCATAACTCATTAGAAAACAGGGTGTCTTACATTTACATAAATTGGCACATTTCTTGTATTAGAAGTTTGTAGATAAGATTAATATTTATTACTGGTTTGGTTCTTAAAGCTAAAGAATAACAAAGTAGTTAAAATTTATCATAGGAGAATAGAAATGACAGAAGGAAAAAGATTTTTAGTTGATGTTGGAATCAGAGATTTGCAATTTCCAATCAGATGTGCCTCGAGGGAGGATTCAAACGGGCAAAACACAATCGCAAATATTTCATTTAATGCTCGTATTATGCAAGAGTTTGAATCTCGGTGGCTCAATAAATTTATTCAGATTCTACATCATCACTGTGATAATATATCCACAATTACCCTTCGTAAGAATATCTGGGATTATTATAATGAATTGAAGGCTAATACCGTTAAGATCAGCTTTGAATATCCATTCTTTGCTGAAAAAGTAACTCCGATTTCTAAGCAAAAATGTCTGGTAAAGTATAAATGTAACTATACCTGCAAAGTATCTTCTATCAAGAATCAATCTAAGATTTTTTTCAGGATGGATATTCCTATCATTACAACTCATCCTGATTCACTCGAAAATATTCCTCGGAGACTTTTCGAGCAATTGAGTGTAATAACTATTGAAACTGAATCTGAGACCGAAGTTTTTCCTGAAAACTTGATTGATATAGTTAACAAATATACCCTGGCTCCAGTCTACTCATTTTTAACAGAAGATGATCAGGATTATCTGATTGAGAAAATTCATTCCGAACAAAAACACAGCGTACTTGTAGTGGATGCTATAAAAGAGGAGTTAGCACGAAACCGCGATTTAGATTGGTTCTCTGTGAAAAGCGCTAATCATAGTATACTTTATCCTTATAAAACTTTAATTGACACGTAAAAGAGCCTTTGGGTTCCTTTCAGTACTATGGATATGGATGAGTTATAATTCTTAAAATTCAGAGAGAACAAAGCGAAGGTAGACTTCGGTTTCTCTGTTGGTCGATACAATTCAACCAAAGTCCTATGATATGTATGATATAGGTAATGAGATGTAATTCTACAATCAGGTTATTTACAAGTTAAGATTATGTTCTATTGAAATTTTAGTAACAAATATGTTAATTCATATAGGACGTAGTATTTTTAAATTTTTATTCAAACAAACATAAATTCTTCAGAGCTTTTTACTGGTACTGGCGGATATTCAAATCAATCTATAAAAAATATCTGCTATCAATATTAATCGTTTCGAGGTTATCATGAACAATATATTAAGTGAAATTCCGTTAAACTCAACAATAAAAGAGGGATACTCCACATTTCCCGAAAATACGAATTGCACAAGCTACGATTTCAGAATTCAAAGTTCAGTAGATCAGGTGATAAATATAGTGCAAAAATTTGATAAGCTATTAAAAAATACTAGCAGCTGTACACTTGGATTAAGAGATGATTTATCTATTGTGTTATCAGAAGCACTCAATAATGCAATTTTTCATGGCAATAATGGGCAACCTGAAAAGTTTGTCGATTTAAAAGTCCAAATATATAAAAATAAAATTATTCTTAAAATAAGAGACGAAGGACAGGGATTTAATCACTGGAATATTCCGGATCCACTGCAAACAGAAAACAAATTTAAAACACACGGGCGTGGCGTTTACATCATGTCGTCCTTGATGGACGAAGTTAAATTTAGCAAACATAAGTTTGGTATGGAAATTAAATTGATTAAATATTTCTAAAAAAATTATTGAAATTCATCCCAAGTTACGGGATGAATTTCACCTTTCAATAGATTTTACCTTAAATCCTGCAACATGATTTCCCTCTTTAATTTTATATCCAAAGGAAGCCACTTTTCTTCCACCAGCCACATTTTCATCATATGGATTAATTGTGGCACAAACTGTCTGAACTTACCTGAAAGTACAGATCAAGATACATTGTAGTGGCACCCATTCAAAATATTATATTGTGTTAAGCTAAGGCACAACTTCTATAAAAACATAATGTTATTCTAAACTAAGTACATTGGCATACTTTTTGAAATACTAAAGACTGTAATTCAAATGATATAATTAATACTTTATTGAGTTTATAAAATGAATCAGCCGAAGCAAAAACATATTTTAATAGCTGATGACGAGCAAAACACTCTGGATACACTGGGATTCATTCTGGAATCGGCCGACTACGAAGTTGATCTTGTTGAAAACGGCAGGGAGGCATTGGTAAAAATATTATCGGCAAAAGAAATAAAACATTCGTTTGACCTTTTGGTTACGGATTTGCGCATGCCGGTTATGTCCGGCTTAGAGTTGATAGACAGCTTGCGGAAACTCAATATTGAAGTTCCGGTGTTAGTCATTACAAGTTATGACAGCAGTGATCTTATGGAACAGGGACAGCGGGGAGAGAATATCGAGTATCTTACGAAGCCGTTTGGCGATCAGGAATTTTTAGCAAGAATCAAAAATCTACTAAAAAATAATAATAAAGAGATCAATTAATAACAAATTCAATAAAAAGGAGAGGAAAATGGAACAAACAGATGTATTGGTAATCGGAAGCAGCGCCGCCGGTACAGTAGCGGCATTGGCAGGCAAAAGAGTGAATGTCGATAAAAAAGTAACTGTAATCCGAAAGGAAGAGAAGACACTTGTTCCCTGCGGTATTCCCTATGTATTTGGTTCGGTAAAAACCACGGATAATAATATTTTACCATCCACTAAAATGTTCGATGACGCGGGTGTGAATCTAAAAATCGGCGAAGCGGTTTCAATTGATCGTGATAATAAAGTCTGCAAGTTAAAAAACGGTGAAGAAGTAGCTTACGATAAACTTGTACTGGCTACCGGTTCAACCCCAACAGCCCCCAACTGGTTAAAGGGCGTCGCACTGGATAATGTTTTTACCGTGCCCAAAGATAAGGTGTATCTGGATGAAATGCAGAAGAAGCTGAAAGACCATCATAAAATTATTGTGATCGGTGGTGGTTTTATCGGCGTGGAACTTTCCGACGAATTAAGAAAAACCGGTAAAGAAGTTACCCTTGTTGAAATCCTGCCGCATGTACTGGAACTTGCCTTTGACCAGGAAATCGCCGTCAGGGCTGAAGATATTTTAAAAGAGAGAGGCGTTATAATTAAAACCGGCAGCGGAGTTAAGGAAATATTTGGAGACAAACAGGTAGAAGGCGTCCTGTTGAATAATGGCGAAAAATTAGAGGCCGGGGCTGTTGTTTTGGCGATGGGTTATCGACCGAATATACAATTGGCCAGTGATGCAGGATTGTCTTTGAGTAAAGAGGATTTTATTAAAGTAGATGAATATATGAGAACGGATGACCCTGATGTTTTCGCCATTGGCGACTGCGCCGAAAAACGAGATTTTGCAACCAGAAAACCATGTACGACTATGCTGGCTTCCACCGCCTGTGCGGAGGCACGAATCGCCGGGATGAATTTGTTCAAACTTTGCGCGGTAAAAACCTTTAGCGGGACGATTTCTATTTTTTCCACCGCCATTGGCGATACGGGGTTTGGCGTGGCCGGTTTAACCGAAACCAAAGCCAGGGAAGAGGGCTTTGATATTGTCACAGGCGCTTTCGAGGGTATGGATAAACATCCCGGTTCGCTGCCAGGCACAAAAAAACAGATGGTTAAATTGATTGTGGGAAGAGAGACCGGTATTATATTGGGCGGTGAGGTTGTAGGCGGATTAAGCGCAGGCGAATTAACCAATACAATCGGTTTTATTATTCAGAACAGGATGGATATCAATTCCATACTAACTTCGCAAATTGGAACGCATCCGCTTCTTACGGCCTCGCCGGCAGGATATCCGTTATTAAAAGCCGCCGGTAACGCCGCTGTGCAAACCATGTTTAATAATTAATTTGTATTTTATATGAACATCTAATTTTGTTAGTAAGGAGGAAATAAAAATGAGATTCAAGACCACCCGAGACGTTTTAGATCGTGTAGTAACGTTCCACCAACAATTGCGCGATTTATATCTACGCCATGCTAATATAGCAGATAAGGAAAGAGTAAAACTTTTGTTAGACTATATGGCCAGGCATGAAGAGCATCTTCAGAAAAGCCTGTCTCAATATGAGGATAATGCTTCTGAAAGAATCCTCGATACCTGGTTCAAACACATACCAAGTTCCGCAATTCTAAAAGATTGTAATGACGTCCGGTTAGCCCCGGATATGTCTGTGGAAGAAATCGTTAAAACTGCACTAAAATTTGATGACTGCCTGGTGGATTTTTATACAGTAATGGCTGAAAAGTGCGTTTCTGAAGAAGTGAAAAGTATTTTTTCTAATCTTTTGAAAATGGAAAATCAGGAAAAAATGAAGCTTGTCAGAATTGCACAAGAAGTTTATGATTTGTAGAGAAATAATCTCTGCATAATTTTACGATGATTGACATTAGACTTCAAGATAATTAATATTAAAACCAGAAATTTGAGGATAAGTTCATGCACCATTTTAAAAATAAAATATTATTAATAGACGATGATCCAGATTTTTTATCAATATATGCAGATGCATTGGAAAAAGAAGGATTTAAGGTGGGTGTTGCCTGCAACGGCGCTTCCGGATTGAAATCTGCTCTTGAGGATAAGCCTGATCTAATCATTTCTGATGTAATGATGGACACTTTGGATGAAGGATTTGAGCTGGTGCATAAGCTACGCGCTCTGCGGCAATTTGAATACACACCAATAATCATGCTGACTTCTGTCAATAAGAAGATGGACTTTAACTGGCAATTCGGTGCTAATGAATATTGGCTTTCTGTGTCAGAATTTTTGGATAAATATGTCAGTCCTGAGGAATTGGCCGTACATGCAAAAAGATATTTGCATTAACAACTAATATGAATGACCAGTTAAAATAAATTATGGAAACATGGAAAAAACTCCTTAAATTTTGTTTAGTCCAATCAAAATAAGGAGTTAATCCCATGATGATTAATTTTTCAGATTTTGACACCTTTTCAACCTATCCATTCTTTTTGATTTCAGGCTATTCCTGGCCCGTTTCATCAATGCCTGTATTTATGCAGTGGATATCCCATTTAGTACCCACGTCACCATTTTTTAGGGCATTTATAAAATTGGCCACAATGGACGGTGGCTGGCAGCATATCATGCCTCAATTTATTAATCTATTAATATTGTGTATTGTCGCTGGGGTGCTTACTTTTTGGAGATTAACCTATTTGAGTAAAGTAGAAATTGCATAAAACGCCAAGATGCAATGGTACGGTGAGACGCAATTAAATATCATCCGTCATTCCAATTATTCCCATCATTCTTCCACTATCCTCACCATCACGACGGTAAGAATAGTATAAATCACTGCGGCAGTGCGTACAGTCGCTGTCTGCCTCAATATTTTCAGCGTGTACATCTTTTTCACGTATCTGATCGTAAATGGCCGCAAGAATATTTAGTTTATAATGATCTTTCCCATCTGTAATCAGATATTTTGATGCAAAATTATCCGCCGTTTTCTTATTCACCTGGTAGCATGATTGTTGAATCCCCGGACCGATAGCCGCGAGTAAATTATTCGTATTACATTTCATTTTGTCAATGGTTTTTCCCACAATATTTTGTGCCGTTCCACGCCAGCCGGAATGTACAAGGGCAATAATTTCATTTATAGGGTCAAATAAAAATACAGGGAAACAGTCCGCGGTTTGAATGGTTAGGAAGAGATTTTTTTCATAGGTGATCAGGGCGTCGCAATTATTAACAATTCCCGCTTTACTGACGATTTGAATATTATCCGAATGTACCTGTCCGGGGAACACACACCGGCTCTGGTCAATATTTAAGGATTTAAAGAAAATAGTACGATTTTTTTTAACATTTTGGGGATCATCTTTGGTATTTATGCCAAGATTAAGGCTGTTAAAAGGTGTGAGACTAACACCGCCAATTCGCGTAGAATAACCATGGATAAGCCTGGAGGAAGAGAAGATATTAAATTTCTTTCTCATATCAATTTAATGGTATCAACTGCCCATAAAGATATTTCAGAATTCTTACCGAGCCGTTATAGCGCTTTCCCCCCACATCAAATGAACGATAAATTCCTTTGTACGGCGGCAGTTGTATTAAATTTGGCAAGA
>JAUVIB010000270.1 GCA_030592985.1 Calditrichaceae bacterium
TAAACTCTAAAGATTTCAGCTATTGGGAAAAACCGCTCATGGAATTATTCGGTTTAACCATGGGATTGATCGGTTTCGGACGTATCGGACGCGCTGTTGGCAACCTGGCTCAGGCATTCGGGATGAAGGTTATTGTTCATAACCGCTCTCTTCCTCCATCACTCCCGCCATGGGTAACCATGGTTGAGCTGAATGATGTTTTTAGGAAAAGCGATGTGGTCAGTCTGCACTGCCCGTTAACCGAAGAAAACAGCAAAATGGTTAATGCATACAAATTAAAACTGATGAAAAGCAGCGCCTTTTTAATCAATACCAGCCGGGGGCTCTTAATTGATGAGCAAGCTCTATCAGATGCCCTAAACATGGATATGATTGCCGGCGCCGGGTTGGATGTTTTATCGAGCGAACCTCCATTTCCTGACAATCCTCTTTTAAATGCAAAAAATTGTTTTATCACACCGCATATTGCCTGGGCAACAAAATCGGCCAGAATTCGCTTAATGAACATTGCGGTTGATAATCTAAAGCAATTTTTAGATGGCAGATCAAAGAATATTGTGAACTAAAACAGAGTAAGTCAAACTGTAATCGAATTATTTTGGATAAGATAATTACCAATTTATAGTTAATTTGTCTGTTAACTATCCAAACGTGGCAAATCAACGATATCACAAATATGAAAAAAAATGAAGGAATAATTGGAATTGATCCACTATTTATTTATTTTTTTGTTCACGTCAGAGGTAGTAAATGGATCTATAATATCGTTAAGCCTTTTACTTTTGAAATATTTGAGTAACCGGGTGAATTATCGGCGCATATTATTACAAGTTTATTTACATGGCGCCTTTTATGGTGCATAACCGACTGGCTTCAATTTTTTTTAATAAACTTATGGAGGCATAGCATTATGAAATTTTATAAAACGATTTTACTACTTCTTGGACTTTCTCTACTTTCTCAAAATCTTTTTGCTAATGAAAATTGGAAAATAGTCATTAGTAATAAACTTAAAAGTGATGAAGCAATTAAAGTAGCCTTAGAAGATTTAAAAAAGATTAGCTCCAATTATGAAATTGAATTTATCTTTAAAGATGAAAGTTCACCGATAGAAAATAACACAATTTTGATTGGTAATGATTCCAGAAATAAAATTACAAAAAAACTTAAAGCAAAAAATCTACTCCAACTTAAAAATCTAACCGAAAAACAAGGTTTTCAAATAATCACCACTAAAATCAATTCCAATACTGTTATGGTAGTTTCCGGAGGCTCCGTAATTGGTGAAGTTTACGGTATTTTCTGGATTATAGATCGTATTATGGTCAATCAAAATATTCCTGATATTAATGTGATCAGAATACCTGAACTAAAAATACGTACTACCATTACGAGTATTACAAAAGAAAATCTTCATAGAGCATTACGGGCAGAAATAAACTGGGTTGCCGGTGGGAGGTTAAATGATCTTGTTGCTTGGGGTGTACAGCCGGAAGATAGTATAAATCAGAAAAATAGAGAAGAGTTTAAAGAACTCATTAAGTATGCACATTCTCTACATTTGAAGCTTTTAATATATACGGATGAATTTACATACCATCCAAATATCTTGAAGGAATTTAATGCAAAATTGTCACCAGAGGATGATAATTTTTGGAACGCTGTTCAGGCAAAGTTTAGAAGAATTCTGACAGATCTACCGGGTCTTGATGGTCTAATGTTCCGTACGGGTGAATTTACGCTTGCCGGGCAAAGCAGCTACAAAGCTTATGATGTGATGCATGGAGAAGATGACGATTCCCATTGGAGCTTAGTTAAACGGTATCAGAAATTCTTAAAAAAGGTTCATGAAGTGGTAGTTGGAGAATTTGATAAAATATATTTTCACCGAACATGGATAACAAATTCTTTTGAACAGCACTCGCAGGAACAAGTTTACTCTGAAATTTTCACGAATGAAATTCCAACAAAAAATCTTTATCTTTCTCCATATATAAATGCTCATGACCGATGGTTTTTTACAAATTTTAATCCAACGTTTAATAAGACTCCTCATAACATGATTGCTCTTTTAGCCCGAATGGATTATCACAGCAATTCGAATGTAAAAGTCTTTCCAACCTTTTCAGGAGAGTATTTTCAGTCGGCATTAAAAACATTTTTACATCCTGAGAATAACAATGTTAAAGGCGTTCAGTTTGGACTTCCAAGCGGAGGAAGTTTAAGCACATTTGCAATTATGCAATATACCTCTAACCGTCTTGCCTGGAATCACAAGGAAGATCTGAGGGACATTGTTCTTGATTTTACCTCGATTCACTTTGGTAAAAATATTGCAAGTGAAATGACGGACATTTATTTTCTATCAGCGCCTGCTTATAAATATGGAATTTATATTGAACCGGCAACATACAGTGTATTCAATACACTTCCCCATCTAAGATTAACAACTTTCCTGGTTCTTGGATTGCCGGCTATTGATAATGGTAAAGAGCATATCGAATTTCTATATGGGTTATATCTGAAGTGTAAGCCATGGAAAGAAGAAACCATTCTATATCTTGATCATGGTTTGAAATTAGCAAATGAAATGTTAACGAAGTTTGAAAAGATAAAGACAGATTTTGATGACGATGTGAAAAAAAGTGAAGTAGAAAATTCACTTCTTCTAACCCGGAATCTGATTAAGACAAATAACCTATATGTGAAAAGTTTCATCGCATATTTTGATTATTTAAACAATTCTTCAAAGAAGAACAAAACATATCTAACTGAAAATATTAATTCCCTTGAAAATGCAATTCAAGAATTTAAAAATACTCCTGGATTTGTTTACAATCTGTTCGGAATTAATCAACTTGTTACAAGCGCACGTCAAACTCTTTCCGATCTTGAAAAAGCAAAATCAATTTTAGATAAATCTCCATCTCCATCTGAGATAAGAATTACATTAGCAAAACAGCAGAAAATTTATAGAAAAGTTTTAAATGATCCTATAAATAAAAAAATAAAAATTCTTCATTGGGAAGGTCATGTAGATGGAAGAGATATTATCAACGTAAAACTTGATCAACTAAAAATTAAACATCTAAGATGGGATGATATACAACATCAAAAGTATGAATTTGTAAATCAGCTTCCCCCCAAAGAGGTAACGGTTATTCCAGATGATCTTTATTCACGTCCAATTCACCCATTTGTTCTTGAGCAGCCGAATAAAGAAAATGATTTTACTGCAAAAATATACTTATTTGACGCTCCGGGTGGAGGTGATTGGGTTAAGTTTGATCTTTACTATATTGATAAGAAACCTGAACAGTTAGGATTACAAATCCCTTGGGGAAAATAATATTTGATTAAAGAGGAATTAACATAGATAAATGAATTATCGGAGAATGCTATAACAATTTTGTCTACACGGGTTGTTTTTAGGATTCGTGATGTTTTACATCAAATAGAACCGGACTTTTAATTTTGTATTCTATAAACAAGGAAAAAGATCGAAAAGAGAGTTTCGGTGAGTAAGGAAAGTGTGTTTACGGCAGAATCAAGACATTAACAAGCTGCTTTTTGTCCCTGGTAAAGATCATGGACTTTTTGAAAGGCAAGATGTGATAAAAGATGAAGGGATAATTTTCGATATCAAACGATATGCCATCCATGACGGGCCGGGTATTCGCACAACGATATTTCTTAAGGGTTGTCCCTTGTCCTGCCGGTGGTGCCATAATCCTGAAAGTCGATCATCACAATTAGAGAAAGTTATCTTATCGAATAACATTAAGGAAGCCATTGGACGAAAAATCACTGTTTCCGAATTATTTAACACTATTAAAAAGGATATTATATTTTATGATGAATCGGGCGGCGGCGTAACTTTTTCCGGGGGCGAACCCCTGATGCAATCTGATTTTCTTTACTCCATTCTTAAATTATGTAAAGAAGAAGGTATCCATACCACAGTTGATACAAGCGGTTATGCTGATTGGGCATTAATAGAGAAAATAGTTCCTCTAAGTGACCTGTTTTTATATGATATAAAACTGCTTGATGAAAAAGAACATATTAAATATACCGGTGTTGGGAATGCATTGATTATTAATAACCTTCTGAAACTAATAGACCTGAATAAAAAAATTATCCTTAGAATGCCTATTATTCCGGCCATTACCAATACTGAAAAAAATCTTTCACAATTTAAAGATTTTATTAAATCTTTACCTGTCAGGCTGCCGGTTGAGTTTCTAAATTTTAACATTTTTGCTACTGAGAAATATCATCGTTTTCATCTTCCGCTCACTATTAAATATACAGATCCCATTTCCGATGATCGGCTTAATGCCTTAATGACAGAATTTAATAATATTTAAGAATGAGAATTTCTGTTGATTTCAAGATTAAAACAGATTAGCTTCCTTATATTGACAAACGCAAAAACGAGGTATTGACTAAAATGAATGAACGGATAAACAAACTTAGAGAGCAGAGCCTTGAAGCCGTACCGACTCTATCGGCTGAACGGGCAAAGTTAATAACCACATTTTATAAGTCGGGGGAAGTCGACAAGGTTTCTGTTCCTGTTGCCAGAGCGATGGCCTTTAAATATTTAATGACGCATAAAACCATTTGTATCAATGAAGGCGAATTAATCGTTGGCGAGCGGGGAGAAGCGCCAAAGTCAACGCCAACCTATCCTGAAATTTGTATTCACAGTACTCAGGATTTAGAGATATTAAACAACCGTGAAAAGATTTCATTTAAATCCGATACTGCCACAAAGGATATGTTTAAAAATGAGATTACCCCATACTGGAGCGGTCGTTCCATTCGTGATCACATTTTCTCTGAAATGGATCAATCATGGAAAGATGCTTTTAAAGCGGGTGTTTTTACCGAATTTATGGAACAAAGAGCGCCCGGCCATACCGTTCTCGGAGATAAAATATATAAAAAAGGCCTTGCAGATATCAAAGAAGAAATTCGTTCGGCCATTAATCATCTTGATTTTTATAATGATACGAACGCTTATGGCAAGCGGCAGGAGCTCGAAGCCATGCTTATTACTGCGGACGGATTGATAGACTTTGCTCACCGCCACGCACAGAAAATTCGCGAAGTAGCGGGGAAGGAAGCAGACAATCCGCGAAAAGAAGAATTACAAAATATTGCTGATATTTGTGAACATGTTCCTGAATTTGCCCCACGTACTTTTTATGAAGCGCTGCAATATTATTGGTTTGTCCA
>JAUVIB010000093.1 GCA_030592985.1 Calditrichaceae bacterium
AGGAATGAGATTTCAGGTATTGGGTAGATATTATGGAAGCTATTATTCAGATTGGAATGCAACAAGCAGAACAAGGTCTGAAGATACTGCACAAAGTTGGAAAATACCCAACTACTATCTTTTTGATCTGCATGCATCCTATAAATTGCCTTTAGATCTTGCCGGAATTAATTTCGAAGTGTTTGCCCATATTTTTAATTTATTAGATTTTAGGTATATCCAGGATGCAATGGATAATAGTGAATATAATGCATATTATAATTCCGATGATCCTGAAAAGTATGGACACACAAATAGAAGTGCCGAAGTATTTTTTGGTGCCCCCAGATTTTTCAATATTGGGCTCACTTTAACATATTAATATATGAATGTTATTAACTAAAGCCCTCCAAATCGGGGGGCTTTTTCTTTTTAAAAGGGAATGATGATGATATGGTTTTCAAAGGTAACGGTTGATTTACTTAATCAATATTCAAAAAATACCTTATTAGAACAACTTGGAATTCAATTCACGGAAGTGGGAGATGATTATATTAAAGCTAGTCTTCCTGTTGACAATAGAACTGTTCAACCGGCCGGTTTACTTCATGGCGGCGCTTCTGTGGCTTTAGCCGAATCTATAGGTAGTGTGGGGGCTTTTCTTTGTGTTGATCCGGAAATGTATAATTGTGTTGGCTTAGAGATTAATGCAAATCATATCCGGTCAAAGAAAAATGGCGTTGTATATGGAATAGGAAAACCATTGCATATAGGAAAAAAGACACAGATTTGGGAAATAAAAATCAAAGATGAGCAAGAAAGGCTAATAGCCATAAGTCGGATTACTATTGCAGTAATTGAGAAACGAAAATAAAAACGAATTTACAATTTCATGAGGTGTGAATTTAATGTTTTTAATAGAGATTAATGGAATTATGTAAATAATCGATAAGCCGACACCATAAACAATCCTTGTTAGGATTTGTTCATTTTAGCTAATAATTTTTTTGCTTCTTTATTATTTGGTGTTGCTGCTAATACTTTCCTAAGTAGATTAGATGCTTTTCCTTTGAATCCCTGGGCTTTATATAATTTGGCTAAAGTAATATTATTTGTTGGATTATTAGGATTCGCCTTAATCTTTTCATCTAATTCAGCTTTAAATTTATTGTAGATATTAATATATTGAAATTCTTTACCTAAAGTTTGTTTATAATAGAAAAAAGCAGGGTTATATTGAAACGTTTTGCGATACTCATCGATAGCCATTTCTTTTTTATTTGTTTCAGTATAAAGTAGAGCTAATTTTAAATGAGCCCTTAAAAGAGCCGGTTTTATTAATAAAGCCGCTCTGTAATGCCTTTCGGCATTATTATGATCTCCAAGTTCATGATAGGTTAAGGCTAAATTAAATACAGCTTCAATAAAATTTGGTTTAATCTCAACTGCCCGTTTAAAAGATGTTACCATATCTTCATAAATACCACGTTTTTTTATCGGATCAATCCCCGTTCTTTTATTAAAGCTTTTATCTTCAACTTTACTTTTTGATTCTGTCTCGTTGATCATTTCGAGGAAAGCATTAATTAACTCTTCAATAACAGCTTCTTTATATATTGTTATACCCAACATAAAATAGGCGACAGAGTTATTAGGATCAAGCTCAATAACTTTATTAAACTCATCATTGGCATTGTAAAATACTTGCGATCTATAATAAGCTTCCCCAAATCTTAGATGGTAACCGGCATTATTAGGTGCATACTCAATACTTTTTTTATAATCAGCAATGCACTTTCTATACAGTTTCTGATAGAAATTAATATTTCCCATCTCATAATAAATTGCTGCATATTCAGGATTTATACCTTTAGCTTTTTCGAGATTTTTTTCAGCTTCAGAATACTGTCTTCGTTTAATATCTATTTTTCCAAGGTGATAATAGCCTAAATAGCTATTAGGATTTAGATCTGTTACTTTTTGAAAATCCCTTTGAGCATCCGGATAATTTCTTTGTTTTTCAAAAATTAAACCGCGACCATAATATGCTTTTGCAAAATTAGGAAGAATTTCAATTACTTTATTGAACTGTTGTAATGCTTTGTTGTAGGATTGATCATTAAAATAGACAATCCCGAGATTGTAATAGGCTTCAAGAAAATTTGAATCTTCACGAATAGCCTTGCGAAATAATCCGGTAATAATCTCTTTTTTGCCATTTTCTTTTTCATTTTCAATATAAGCTTTAATAAAATTCTCAAATGCAGCCGGTGAATTTGTAATGGTACGATTTAATAAAGCTTTTTCCTGTGCTGATACATTTATTCCGGCTAAATCAATTACCTGATCGACAATTTTAGTGGAGATACTAAATATATTTTTTAGATTATCTGAATATTTCGTTGAAAATAATACTGTCCCTTTAAGTCCATTGTAATAGATTACTTCCAAATCAATATTTTGTCCGTTAATTTTATATTTACCATAAATGATTGCATCATCTCCGGTACTTTTACCGATATGGTAGATCATTTTTTCGTCAACCGGTCTGGAATAAAATCCCGATTCTGATAACGCATTTCTAAAAACTTGTTTTTCAGTAACAAAAAATCCTGATAAAACAGATAATTTATTTTCCAGTAAATAGTCTAAGCCATAAGATACCCAATCATATTTGGAATTGCCCGATTCATTCTTTAAAGGCATAATTCCCAATTTGCGCTTATCTTGTGCATATAAAAATGTTGCAGCAATAAGAAAAAAGAAAAGAATTTTAGATTTCATTCCTCAATACCCGATATTATTATTATATTTAACTACTTCGTCATATAAACAGCAAAACTATACAGAGAATAGTAGCTTTAATTCAATGGATTTAAACAATGCTAATATTATCGGAAACATATTTTAAAAAATTAGCAATAATCATGAAAAAAATGAGTTATTTGGTCGTTTAAATCAATTACAAAATTCAAATCTACTAATTTTATCTATAAATTAAAAGTATAATTACAAAGAATATAGTACAAATACAGATATTTCTATAAATTATGTGGAAAATCACCTTCTAATTTGCAAAGTTTACAATAATATTAATCGTAAAAGGAAGCTATAAGTGCTGTCTCTACGAGTTCCTGGTAATTTGCCGAGTCATCCGTCATAATAATAGGAAATTTAAATCCCTGAATAAATCCTCCATACGATTGGTATCCCGCTATCTTGCTGGCAATTTGATAACCGATTCGTGCTGAGTTAAGATTCGGAAAAATAAAAACATTTGTTTCACCTTTTAAAACATTTCCCGGTGCTTTTTGCCTGGCAATCTCAGGAACAGCGGCAGCATCAAACTGGATTTCTCCGTCGACAATTAACCCAGGTACTTTTTGCTTTATAATCTCAAGTGCTTTTTGAGAAATCTCGGGTAATTCATGTTTAGCGCTACCCTTAGTGGAAAAAGAAAGTAAGGCTATTTTTGCGGTTTCATCCGTAATAGATGAATAATTATGAGCAGATCTAATAGCAATTTCGGCTAATTGCTCGGCCGTTGGTGTTGGATTTACGCAGGTATCGGAAAATAATAATTTATTTTTCAACTTTTCAGAGTATAAAATGTGAAATCCGGACATGGAAAAATTTATAGAAGGATTAATTGATTGGAGTAGTTGCCATAAATCAATGTTATTTGGAATAGAGTATACATCCGCTAATCCGCTGTTGGCAATAAAAAGTGAAAAAAGTATAGGACTTTTTTGTATTTCTTCTTCCTTAAATCTTGAAATAATATCTAATAAGAGTGGATTACTGCTGTTATTAGAAAGATGATTATTAAATGGAATAGACTTTGGATTAATAATTTCAATATTATTTAATGATATCCGCATCTGATCCGCTAAATCTTGTATGGAGAAATAACTTCCGATAAGAACAGGCTTAACAATAGTGTTGTCTTGCAAAAATCGAGCAGCTTGTATAATGTTAATATTATCCGGCTTAATAAAAGCTATACGTTTTTTACCAAGAGAATGAGAATTCGATAGAATCTTTGATCTATAAGGCATATTTAAATCTTTTTAATAATTTCTTTTGCTAGTTCTATATATTCCAGGTTACCTCGCGCGCGTTTATTAAATAGCATTATTGGTTTTTTAGCATTATACGCTTCACAAAGTTTATTATTTATACTAATTACCGTTTGCATAAATTGTTCTTCGTACTTTTCCTGGAGATTTGCTAATACAATTTTTGCTGATTTTGTGCGGCGATCATATAAAGTTCCGAAAATACCTAAAATTTTTAGATTTTTATTTAACCGTCTCCGGACTTTTGTAATCAATTTTAAGGTTAAATCCAAGCCGGTTAAGGCAATATATTGGGTCATCACCGGAATTAGGGCATAATCGGCAATAGCAAGAATATTTAATGATAGTGAACCCATATTAGGCGGGCAGTCAACGATAACAAGATCAAATTTTTCAGATAACTGGTTTCGTGTTATAAAAAAAGGTAACTCATCATCCTGTTGCATATCCTGATAGAAATCATCTAAACTTGGTTCGGAGGGCAGGCACCATAGATTCTTAATATCGGTTTTATGAAAATATTTATTAATATCTTTATCTTTATCGAGAAGATAATCACAAATAGTTGAAGGTTTTTCGGGCGCCTCCTCATTTGCATAAAATCCCAGATGAGCAGAAGCCGATGCAGAGGGGTCAATATCGATTAAGAGTATTTTTTTATTTAAAGCAGCAAGAGAAGCGGATATATTAACCGCACTGGTTGTTTTCCCTACTCCGCCTTTGTTGTTGATTATAACGATAATTTTCATAATGTTAACCGCATTCTAAGTGATCCAATAATGCTTTCTGTGGATTTTTTCGACCTTATCCTCATCCATTAATTTTTTTAATAATTGTCTGATTACTTCTTTACTTTCCTTTGTAATTTCCTGTAATTCTTCAACGGTTATTCCATCGCCGGCTTTTTTTATTAGAGTAATAATATCCGTTGTATTTTTTTCTTTATTTAATTTTGGATTTGGTTTGATTCCTGTTTTTCTCTTTATCCCAGGTGATTTGAATAGAGAGAGGTCTTCCAGGGGGCGGGGGATAATACCGGAAGAGATCAATTCTCCAACTCTTGAAGCAGCTGCGCTTCCTGATTCAATAGCTGCCTGACAATCGGATAATTCACCCTCAATTAGAACAGTGACAAAACCGTCACCAATCTTTTTATAATTAATTATTTTAACACTGGCCGTTTTTGTCATGGCATCGGCAGCTTCTACAGCACCGACAAATCCTTTTGTTTCAATAAAAGCTAAGGTAAGATGCATAATTAATCCGTATTTTCATAGGTTCTTGTTATTAACAATAATGTAACAGTATTTTTCTTGTCTTTCCAAGGAAATAATTTCTTTTAACCTTACATTTTCATGGTTATACCGTTGATTTCTGATTAATATAATCATAGCCAATGCGATTAAAATAGTTTATAATGGAATCCTTAATATCATCCAGAGAGTCTCCACCGAACTTTTCTATTATTGCATTCGCCAAAACGGGTGCAATAACCGCTTCTGAAATAACTGAACAAGCGGGAACAGCCGTAATATCGCTCCGTTCTTTATGAGCAAAAAATTCTTCTTTTGTTTTATAATCAACAGAATGTAATGGTTTCATCAATGTAGGGATCGGTTTTTTCATAATCCGAATCACAATATCTTCACCTGTAGACATTCCGCCTTCAATTCCACCGGCTTTATTTGAAGTTCTATAATATCTTTTATTATCATAATAAATTTCATCGTGAAATTTTGATCCCGGTAAGTGTGCTCCTCTGAAACCTTGTCCAAACTCAACTCCCTTAACTGCTTGTATTGAAATTAGCGCTGCCGACAATTGACTATCAAGTTTTTTATCCCAGTGAATATAACTGCCTAATCCGGGAGGCATATTTCTTATGATGATTTCTATAACACCACCTAAAGTGTCACCTTGTTTTTTTGTGTCACTAATATGTTCAATCATTTGCTGCTCTGCTTCGGGGTCTAATGTCCTAACCTGTGAAGAATCTGCTTTTGTATTAATTTCATCAGTTAGTAACAGAGCTTTCATCTTGTTAAGATCGGCTTTAATATTTCCGATTTGCACAACATGTGAAAAAATTTGAATATTAACTTCGTTTAAAAACTGCTTACAAAAAGATCCTATGGCTACGCGTGTAGCTGTCTCACGAGCAGAAGAACGTTCTAATACATTACGGATATCATCAAAATTATATTTTAGAACACCGGATAAATCCGCATGACCGGGACGCGGGCGCGTAATAGGGTTATTACTTTTGCCACTTTCTATGGCCATTTCAGTCTGCCAATTTTCCCAATCTTTATTATGGATAACAAAACTTATAGGACTGGCAATGGTTTTAACGAATCGAATTCCGGATAAAATTTCAACTTTATCAGTTTCAATTTTCATCCTTCCACCACGTCCGAAACCTTGTTGACGACGGTATAACTCATGATTTATTTTATCTATATTAATAGATAAATTTGCAGGCATACCTTCTAATATGCCAGTTAATCCCGGACCATGAGATTCACCTGCTGTCATATATTTAATCATATTTTTCTGTTCATTTTTTCTTTAAACAATATTAGGATTTTCCTCTAATAATTATTATCGGAGCAGCATTATCTTTCTAATAATTCCATCGACCATTTCATCTGTTGTCGAATTACCTCCTAAATCCGGTGTTAAATGCTTTTTTTCTGATAAAAACAACACAATAGCAGCCTTAATTCTAGCAGAAGCTTTTTCTTCTTTTAAATAGTTAAGCATCATCGTGGCTGATAATATCGTTGCCATAGGATTAGCAATCCCTTTGCCGGCAATATCCGGTGCACTGCCATGAACCGACTCGAATACCGCCACTTCATCTCCATAATTAGCGCCGGGTACGACACCCAAGCCGCCAACCAATCCGGCGACTAAGTCAGAAATAATATCTCCATAAAGGTTACCCAATACTAAGACGTCAAAAAGATGTGGACGCATAACCAATTGCATGGCGCAGTTATCTACAATAATCTCTTTGTGTTCAATTTCGGGATATTTTTTAGCTATTTGACGTACACTGTCTAAAAACAAACCATCACTTTTTTTCATAATATTTGCTTTGTGAACAGCGTGAATTGTCTTTCTGTTATTTTTTCTTGCCCATTGAAAAGCCGCCTCGGCTATTCTTTTAGACGCTTTCTCTGTGATAATCTTTAAACTTTGAGCAACGCCGGGCGCAATATCCTGTTCTAAGCCACTGTATAAATCTTCTGTATTTTCACGGAAAATTACCAAATCAATGGGGTTATGATGTATCGATATACCCAATGCAGATCGCACAGGGCGTACATTTGCATATAAATCCAGAGTTTTTCTAAGGATAACGTTGACTGAACGGTAACCGCCGCCAATGGGTGTGGTTAAAGGACCTTTTAAAGCTATTTTAATTTCCTTAATTCTGTCTAAAGTATCTTCCGGCAGTGTATCACCATGTTTTTCAAGCGCTCCGGCTCCTGCATCCACGACATCCCATTTTATGGATACTCCTGTTGCTTCAATAACTTTTTGTGCCGCAGATGTTACTTCCGGGCCTATACCATCACCTGGAATTAATACTACTCTATGCAATTTTTTGTTTGTCATAATACTCCCATTCCGCTTGCTTCTTTACAAGATATGTCAATTTAACAGTATCGTCCAATATTTGCAAATTGCAGTTTAAAAATACTTGGATATTTAAAAAAAGATCAGGTAAATTTCTCCGGAAAAAAAGGTTTTTTTAAAAAGATAATTTTATCATATTAAAATTAATTTAACTGGTCATTCATATTACAAAGTACATTATTATTCTGTATTTTAAAAAATTGTCAAAAAAAAATAAAAATAACTATTCTTTTTGTTTTTCGAAGTCTTCTTGATTATGACTGTTTTCGAATCTGTATTTTTGATGGATGAAAAATATCATGATTAGGATCAGAAATGTTGCTATTAATGACCCTTCAAACCCAAATTCACCACCGGTCAGCCACTTATTTCCATCAATAGTGGACCGGATGATGCTGTCGGTCTTTACACCGCTAACTTCAAACCCGTACACTGGTCCCTGGAAAAAATTCCATGTCAAATGAAGACCGACTGAAAACCATAAATTTCTTCGAAAAATATAATATACTCCGAGTAGAATACCTGCCAGAAATAGGTTCACCATTGCAATTGCAGATAAGTGTGAATTTGAAAGGTGCATCAGCATAAATATTAATGATGTAATAAGTAAAGCGGCATAGCGATTGATCGAATCAGTCAGGTTGCTTAATATATATCCGCGAAACATAATTTCTTCATTTAAAGCAACAATCGTAAAGAGAGCAAATGAGGTAGTAAGTTGTTTGAAATTTAAACTAATATTCTCGATGGATAACAAACCGCTGATAAACAATGAAAGGAAGCCGATCGTTATAGCAGCCATTCCCCAATCCATACCTTTAAAAAGATCAACTTTATATTTTGAGAATGAAAACCCGAGTGAAATAAGTGATTTTCGATCAATAAATTTTCTAAAAATCCACGTTACAAAAAATAATCCAATCAAACCAAATAAACTCATTATCATGAAATTGAACATACCGATTGCTTGAGGACTCTGATCTTTTGGCATACCCATAATTCGTCCAAAGTTTAAATCAGAGAAGATTACTAAAAGTAGTATAGCAATCGCGTAGAAAACCGCGGATGCGGCTAATGATAAAATGATATAAATTACGATTCGCAGCCAGGTCCATCGGATACGTGGCTGAATTATTATTATTTCTGACATAATCTATTCCTGAGTTTTATGATATTAATTAAAGCAGCCATAGGCTCATCTCCGGAATATATGTGATTAATAACAAGGCTATAAGTAGTATTATCAAAAAGGGAATTGTCGATAGATAAAGTTTTAATAAAGGTTTATCAAATCTAAATGAAGCAATAAACAGGTTCATACCGATTGGAGGTGTACTATAGCCTATTCCTAAATTGGCCAGAAATATAATTCCAAGATGTACCGAATTTACTCCAAAGCTTTCCGCAATGGGGATTATAAGCGGTACAACAACCATAATTGCGGAGAAAATATCCAACATAGAGCCTACAATCAAGAGAAAGATATTTAGGGCGAGTAAAAATCCAATTTTTGTGGTGATATATTTTTGCATAACACTTAATATTTTCATGGGTATTTCGGCGTCAATCATATAATTTGCCAATCCAAGCGCCGCCGATAAAATAACTAAGATACCACCGACAAGAATCATGCTGTCACGAACAATTTTACGCAAATCTTTACTAATTGATATATCTTTATAAATAAATACTTCAACTATGAATACATAAAATGCAGTAACGGCAGCCGCTTCGGTCGCAGTA
>JAUVIB010000275.1 GCA_030592985.1 Calditrichaceae bacterium
AACAAAAATATATTTTTCTTTATCAGATATTTCATAAACCTTAGTTTCTTTTATTCATATTTTATCTATTTAAATCTGCTTGCCCGACGAGTGGCGTAGCCTGCCCTCTACCGAAACAAAGTCCATCTCAGACGTGGGACGTGGCAACTAAGTAGGGTGACACAAAATTTTTTATCTTATCTCAAAACTTATCTTAAATTAAAGCTGCCGGTAAGTCTGATATCACGGGAAGAACTGCCGATTAATAGGTTGAATTTTCCGGATTCGGCAACCCACTTTCTCTCTTTCTCCGAATAAAAAGAAAGATCGTTTTTGTCTAATTTAAAAGTAACGATTTTGCTTTCATCGGGATTAAGACGGACTCGTTTAAAACCTTTTAACGATTTTACTTCTCTATGCACGCTCGCTTTAACATCCTGTACATAAAGTTGGACCACCTCATCCCCCGCTCTTTGACCGGTGTTTTGAATGTTTACTTTAACGGTGATCGTATCATTTGTTGATATTTTATTAGGCGTTATTTGCAAGCTACTATATTCAAAGGTGGTGTAGGATAAACCATAACCGAAGGGGAAGAGTGGTTCGATGTTTTTCTTGTCAAGATAGCGATATCCCACATAAATACCTTCTTTATAAAAAACTTCCTCTTTTTTTCCGGGATAAGTGTCATATGCCGGGGAATCCTTCCATTGTTTTATAAAAGTAAGCGGCAGTTTCCCTGACGGATTTACATCTCCAAAGATAATATCCGCCAGAGCGTTACCGCCTTCCTGCCCGGGATAGAAAGCATCGATCAGCGCAGGAACATTGTCAAGCCATTCACTCATGGTAATAGGTGTTCCGTTATAAAGGACAACAATTGTTTTTGGATTTGCCTTGGCCACTGCATTAATTAGTTTAATCTGACTTTCAGGTAGTGATAGTGTTTCCTTATCATTTCCTTCACCTTCCAGTGTTTCCCTTAATCCCACACAGATAATTGCCGCGTCAGCTTCAGCCGCTGTTTTTGCTGCTATTTCAATTTCATTTCCTTCACCAAAATAGGCTAGTCCGAGGTGCGCTTCACAGGTACCGACATTTTCAAAGAACTCTACACGGATATCATAATGTTTACCTTTTTCCAATTTGTAGTAAACTGAGCGCAATGAGCTGGCATTGTCCACTATCCAGGAATCAATAATCAATTTCCCATCAAGATAGAGACGGCAGCCGTTATCACTCATCACGCCTATTTCATAAATCCCGCTACCGGGTGCTATAAGCTGTCCTGTCCAACGGGCAGAAAACAGATCTTCGTTAATAATTCCCGGAGCCGGAGAATTGTATTCCCAACTGAAATTAATTTGTTTATCAATCCTGGTAAAAGAAGGCTCTCCTTCCACCTCTTTATTGTTAAAATATTCAGCATATAATCCGTGAGAGTTTTCATTGCCATTTGCCGGGATCAGCAAAAGAGAATCAACAGCCGGTAAAGTAAACCGTTTTAACCCCCCTCCATTCACATAGCTGATTTTAACATCACTACTTAACTTATTTTTCAATCCCTCTAAGGGTGAGATGCTGTAATGGGCATTTAAATAACCGCTTCCACCGCCGTATAAGCGTGCTTCGTCTGCATTCGGCCCGATAACCGCTAATGATTTTATCTCATCTTTGTTCAACGGCAAAGTGTGCTTCTCATTTTTTAATAAAACAATACTTTTTCTTGCTGTTTCCAAGGCCAGAGCCCGCCGCTCTTCCGTATCAGATAAGCCGCCGTAATCGATAATCGATTCATCAAACAGTCCGGCTTTAAACATTACTGTTAAGATATTTGTGACCATACTATCTATTCTGCCTTCACTAACAAACCCATTTTCAATGGCCGATAATAGTGAGTCACCAAGAAATTGTCCGTCCGGCATCTCCAGGTCAAGACCGGAAAGAGCAGTTTGTTCTGTATTATGCACGCCTCCCCAATCTGAAACAACAAATCCCTTAAATCCCCAATCTTTCCTTAATACGTTTGTTAAAAGCTCATGATTTGAACAGCAGTAAGCGCCGCGGAACTTATTATAGGCCGCCATGATGGATAGTCCACCCGCCTCTTGAACAGCTGCTTTAAATGCAGGGAAATAGATTTCACGTAGTGCACGTTCGCTTAAATCCACATCCACAACTCCGCGATTCCACTCCTGGTTGTTTACAGCAAAATGTTTAGGACAAGCAATAACATTATTACTCTGGACGCCTTTGATATAGGCAACCGCCATTCGCGACATTAGATAAGGATCTTCCCCAAAACTTTCAAATGTACGCCCATTTTGCGGAACGCGGGCAATATTAATACAGGGTCCAAGCAGCATATTTCGTCCCATAACTCGTGTCTCTGCTCCCATGGAAGTGGCAATTACCTTCATTAAAGAATCATCCCAGGTTGCGGACATATTAAGAGCAGAAGAGTAATTGGTAGCCTTGCCCCGGGCGTTTGGGCCTAACGGTCCGTCACTCATGGCGATAACCGGAAATCCCAGACGGATATTGGGTTTTGTTGTAAATCCGGCGCCGCTGACAAAATCTACTTTCTCTTCAAATGTCATTTCATCAAGTACAAATTTAACCCTTGTTTCAACAGGCAGAGCGGGATTTCTCATTGGGGGAATTGTTTTATTATCTACCAACAAAGAATTTGTTAATTCTTCCCTTTTCTTATCATAATAATTTTTGTAATCACGATATAACTTTACGGTAGCATCACCGCCGGGCTTACGAGACATCCAGTGCGCATTCATTAATCCTGTAAATTGGAAACAGAGCGTTTTCTCAAAATTTTTAAAACGATTTAAATCACTAATCAACCCTTTAATCGGACGTGGATAAAGTTCACCATGTTCACCGAAAAGGAAGACTTCCAAATCCATCCACAGATGTGATCCGGCATCATCACATAATTTTTGCAATACATTAGCGGCCTCTTCTCCGCTTAGATCACCTTCCGGCTGACGGTGGAAGCCAAAGGGGCAGAGAATATCCAAATGCTCTAATAATTTGGGATATATTTCAAGGGCAAGTTCAATGTGATGACTATTTGAGGCCAGCATTACCGGTTTATCCGGTACCAGAGTACGAACATATTTCTGAAATTCCTTAAAGAAATGGACAATTTCCTTCTGACGCTGATCGGCAACTTCCATTTTTTTATCAGGAATCAAAGAGCCATCGATCTCCTCAGAAATATACCAACCGTAAAAAGAGGGATGCTGCCCATATCTATCCCATATTTCCTTAGCTATTTTCTTATGCCATTGCAGCGAGCCTTCTGAAAAATCAAACCAGGCATATAGTCCAACTGGAAAAAAAACGTTCATATTGCGCTTATCCGCTTCACTTAAAATTGTTTCCATTGGATCTTCTGATTCAATAGACATCCTTCCGGGATAGAGTTTGGAGGGATAATACGCTTTCCCTTTGTAGCCGACTTTTTCAATAGAATGGCTTCCTACATACATGTGATTACGGAAAACCTCTTGCAGAACGACAACATTCATACCAATTTCATTCATTGCCCGGGTATGCTCTTCCCACTGAACATCGGTCATTTTAACCAGTTCATCATTCCATAATAGGCCTTCCCGACCCCACATATAAAACCCGCTCCAGGCGCCGTTAATAATTCCCAGGGAACGGTCTTCCGACTTGAATATTTCCAGTGATTGAGTTTTCTTCTCTTTTTTACCGTCGAATTCGGCAATAAACACAATTTGATGCATTCCCGCATGATTATTAGTCGGCCAGCGAAAATATACACCTTTGGCTGAATTTGCCGGGACGGTTAAATCCTCTTTATGCAGAAGTTCATCATCAAGATAAATAGAAACAGTGTATTCTTTCGATAGACCCTCATGGTTCCATACGGCCCCATTTATGGAAAGATTAATTTTATCACTCACAGGGGATGGCGGTATAAGTGTCAAGCTAGTAGTATGTTTTATATTTTTGGCCATAATGGATATATGGAAAAATATAATGATTAATAGTGTTAATCGTCTCATCATTGCATCCTTTCTAATTTATTGTGGTATCATTAAAAGTCGAATATTTTGGAATTCACTATAGTTTTATAATTTCTAAATTAAATGGAGAATAATTAAACCTAAATTGTGCAATTTTTGTTATAACGTGTATTTTCAATAAATTAGCGAAATCAATTGGGTGAAAAGAAAATCTAAAGGTGGCTGAGCTTGCTATGCCAGACTCAGTATGGTCGAAGCCCCGTTGCCCCTTCGACAACACTTCGGCAAGCTCAGTGCAGGTCTCAGTACGAATCTCAGGGAGCCGTCAAGGCCAAGTCTTTTATATAATCACCAAACAATCGCTCAATTTAGGTTAAATTTAAACCAAACTGGTGTTATTTGCAAAGCTTGATGACTAAATTATTAATGGATTGAGAAGTATAACGAAATAAATAACTATTATTTTGAGTTTATTATAGTAAATGAGGATATGAATATGCGATTAATTGTACGAGTATTACTTTTGTTATTAACTTTAGAAATGACAATTATTCAGGGACAGGATAAAATGAAATTTAAACAGTTAACATTGGAAGAAGAACAGGTTATTATTCATAAAGGTACTGAACAACCTTTTACCGGTAAATATAATGATTTTTATGAAACGGGTATTTACGTATGTAAAAAATGTGGCGCTAAATTATATCGTTCAAATGATAAATTCAATTCTCATTGCGGATGGCCCAGTTTTGATGATGAAATTTCCGGAGCTGTAACACGAAAGCCCGATGCTGACGGTAGACGGACTGAAATTTTGTGCAGCAACTGTGACGGCCATTTGGGGCACATTTTTAAAGGTGAAGGGTATACAACTAAGGATGCCCGCCATTGTGTCAATTCCATCTCCCTTGAATTTATCCCGGCAGAGAAACAAAGCGAAACGGCCATATTCGCAGGCGGCTGTTTTTGGGGAACTGAATACCATTTTCAAAAACAGAAAGGCGTTATCTCTACACAAGTCGGCTATATTGGCGGTAATAAAAAGAATCCAACCTATCAGGAAATATGTAGTAAAACAACAGGTCATGCCGAAGCGGTGGAAGTTGTTTTTGACCCGTCTATAATCAGTTATGAAAACCTTACAAAACTGTTTTTCGAAATCCATGATCCCACTCAAATAGATCGGCAGGGTCCGGATGTGGGCGAGCAATACCGCTC
>JAUVIB010000211.1 GCA_030592985.1 Calditrichaceae bacterium
ACATCGGATTTGAAAACCACGAAATCCAGCACGCGTTTGCGTTTCGAGTTGAAGCGCATGTTATACGGTATTATATATCTCTTTCTAGTAATGAATAGGTGATTGTATCAATAAACTTATTTTTGAATAAAAAATTCTCCCTAAAATATCCTTCTTTTTTGAAACCAACGTGTTCTAAAAGTTTTATTGAATTTGCGTTTTTTGGATTTACATTTGCTTCAACACTATGAAGGTTTAATTCACTAAAACCAAAACGTATAATAGTCTTGAGTGATTCACTCATATAGCCACTCCCCCAATATTTTGGATTTAGGGAGTATCCAATCTCACCTCTACAATGCTCTGCAATTATTTTCCAAAATCCGATATTTCCTATATATTGATTTGTATTCTTATCAATAATTTTCCATTCAATTGCTTCTCTTTTTTTATAATATTCATTACATGATTCAATATATTTTTTAGATGCTTCAACAGATTCCATTTTGTATTTATCCATATATTTTACAACATCATCATTTGATTCAATGAAATACAAGTCGCTTGCATCTTTTAAATGTAATTCTCTATACAAAAGTCTTTCACTTTTTAATATTGGAAATTTTTCAAAAACACTATAGTTTATTCTTATATTCAATTTTTATACTCCGTATAACCCCTAAACCCCGCAGTTAGAAAAATAAACAACACAGGTATGAAACGCTGGCTCTGTGCATTCAGTTTTGTAGCGCTTCTATACCTTGTTTAGTTAGAATGCGAATAATTAAAATATTGCCAATTACATTAAAATTTATTTGTTCCATCGGGTTGATATTCCCATTTAAAACTAACCTCACCATATGGAGTTAAATTGTTAATATCAGAACTATCGATGTAAGCCAATGAATTTTTAATTAAAATTTTTCCATATTTACCATCGTGAGTAGTAACTGCCCAAACTTGTCCATCTTTTATAGGAAGCGCCAAATCTGTAAACAAACTATCAGAAATGAATAGAAGACTATCAAAATAATCTTGGGAGCTGTCAACAGATGATGACCAATATTTAAAAAAGTACGTTGGCTTTAAATCAAAAGAGCCTAAAAAAACTCCAAGAGGTGTACCACCTTCATTTATGTGGACACTTATCGTAATATCGGGAACCAAGCCTTGAGTGTTTGGAATTTTTATAACCTTTCCTTCTGAAAAAGAGAAAGCGGGAAAATTACCATCTTCAAATTTTGTATCTAAAACTACTTCGCCTATTGTCGGATTCTGTTCAGGCCCTTCAATAGTTTTATCAGAACAGGAAACAAGAAACAGTGAATAAAAAACTATGATTATATTATTAAATTTCATTTTATCCTCCAAAAATGATCTGAACTCACCCACTGGATAACAACATCGAATTTAATATTTCCAATGATCTGGATTTATCTTGACACGAACCTTGTTTAGTTAGCTTTTTATTTAACCAAAAGCATCTTCTTTACTTTGGTGAACTCTTTTGTTTTGAGTATATATACATATACGCCGCTCGCCAAATTCGATCCATCAAATTTATAATTATAAACACCAGGCATTACATTTTTCTCTACCAGAGTTTGAATTTTTTTGCCAAGAATATCCATGATGGTTAATTCCACAAATGTTTGTTTTGGAATAGAGAAATTAATTGTTGTTGTTGGATTAAACGGATTGGGGTAATTTTGGCTCAGCTTAAATGTGACGGGAAATCCTTTATCCGGATCTGGGTCAATAGAAGTGGTCACTGCTTCAATATTCATATAATTCAGCATGGTATATTCGTCAAATATACCCATATTCATTATTAATTTACTGTTCCGGGATACGGTTATTTCTTTGGTTCTAACGAGGTATGGATTTGACGCTTCATCATTAATAAAGATAACGCCTTCTATCTCAATATAATTATGCGGATAAGTTCCATCCGGCCACCCGACAGAAACAGTAACATTATAAGTTCCCACGGGAAGATCAAACTCAAAAACTTTTGTTCTTCCCACGTCATCAAAAATAATACTATTTTGAAGTTCATTTGGGCCTGATGTGCTATAGTGATATTGAATGTTGGCCATATCGCCATACCATCCGTATCCGTTTTCTGAATTATACTGTTCCCAGCCGATCTTCCAATATTCCTTACCATTTACGATAAGTGGATTGTTTGCCGGTGAGCCTGCCGGATCTTGGAAATTGATGTAATAATTTCCAGGAGGACCCTCTGCCCTGGGGTGACTGACTGAAGGATAAATATCTGGGATTTCTGTTATTTCATTTGCGTTTTTTTGACCGATTATTTTTCGTAAATTATACATGAATTGATCATGTCGTACATAACTTTTTAAGTCTTCTATAATTTTATTAACCTGTAAATCGGCAATAGATGCATTATCAAATTCGGGTTTACGATTGCCATTCAAAATATATAGATATTCATAATCTTCAAAGCTGTCCCGCATTAATTCCAGCCTGATGGAGGGCACAAACCTGTGATTATTGGAACCATAAGAAATAGGTATATTGTCCTCTGACGGTGGATAGAGCATAAACCTATCGCCATTGTGATTATTTGTCATGGGGTATATCCAGGGATTAATATCCCAGTAGTTCATTGAATAATATGCGATTCCCTTTAGTCTATATTTCCATAAAAACCAGCCGGTAAATTTGCTTTCAATTCCGGGGTGATCCAGGGTTATGGGATTAAAAAAAGGTGGACGGGTGCCATGGTTAAAATATATCCAGCTTTCTTCACCGTGATTTTTTCCCCGGTCAAAAGAAACCTCAGCAACTGTGGAATTATATCTATGTAGTAATAATAACCAAACATCAATTTGTCCACTGCTTATATAGTCTGGATGGTCTAATATTTCGGGCTTAGGTTCCTCAGATATCATTAATTTTAAATCAGGAACGTATTCCTGCAGGTATCTTGAATACCAGGTTACTGCATTATAATCATCTTGATCCTGCGGTTCATTGGCAAAGTAATAATATGCTTTTTCCAGATAATCTAAATTTTGAAGGTAATCACATGATGCATTAAGATACGCAAACCAAGCCTGATTATAGGGTGAATTTGGACTATCACCGGTATACCAGTCACCGGCAGACCTGGAAATAGAACAAAAAGAGCTCGGGCGTTGATCTACGGAAGCATCGTTGTTTTGAAAAGTCATCGCCATGAAAGAAGAAAATCCGATTCCATTTCGCAAATTATTTCCATCCAGATAATCCTGAGCAGGTATTTCAAAACCCCATATTCCATATGGATCACTTAATGTATGTTGCTCACAATCATAATCTATAAGTGGCGCACCCCCGCTGGAGGTCAGGCCGCCCGGCCAAAGAGGTGATTTGGGAGTTAAGCGGTGATCCTTAAAAAATTGCTTGGTTTTATTCACATACATCCAATAATCATCAGTGTAGCCTTCAACACCATAATATTGAAGAATAGTCTGAAATCCAAGGTTCATTTGGGATTTTATATGCAGCGTATCTGATATCGCAAAATTAAACACATTTAATTTTACTGGAATATTAATTCCATTAAAATTAATATTTGTATTATAATCGCCTGCCAGCGTTGCTGTAGGAACAAAAACATTTATCCAAAAAGCGGTATTTTCACTCCCGGTTATACTTACACTGGCGCCATTTTCGATTGGCCAGAGAGGATCGGGATAATCTCCGGTTCTACCTAAATTATCGGTTGACTCAGTGATATATACATATTTTACCTGGTATAATTCAGCTGTTATTCCTGAGCCAAAGTCTCCCATGCTAATGGTAATGTTTTCCGATGATGTTGGCTTTATAACAATCTGTAGGGGTTCAAATTCATTCTTTGCCATGTATAATTTTATATCTGATCCGGTTTCTTCCGGAATAGATGAATCTTTAAATACTCTTTCGCTGGGTACCGTTGTCCATAATTCATACGTAGATGTAGACTGGGTTAGCTTATAGGTAAAATTTTCCAATTGGGCAAATAAACCGGAAACTATAAGAACAGATAATATCAGAGCTCGTTTAAAATAGTACATATTTTCTCCCGATTTTATAGATACAACCAAATCGACTAATTTATTAATTAACTCTAACAGAAAAATATATGTTAGGTTTTCTATACAATTAATAAATTAATTATTATTCTATTTTGTTATCGATTCCTCTATATTTTACATCTTTAGGATCAACATTTTCATTGTTTATATACCTACCACACTGTGAGCATCTCCAACTTTTGAAATAGAAACAAAATTAATTAGAAGTCCCTTAAAAAAGATCGCAGTCTTTTCTTTATTGTAACTAATTGAATTAAATGGAATTAACATCGATATTTAACGCCTGACAAAAATATATTATATTAGGGTTAAAAAGCTTACACCATTATTCCATCCGTCTCAACACTTCTATACCTTGTTTAGTTAGCTATATGATTATCTATCACTCAATAAAACTTCAACGCGGTCAAGCAAATTAAGAAATTCAGCCCGATATCCAAATTCATCTTCACCTTTTGATGACTTAGCTAATTTCCTTACGGATTTAATTTCAGCATTTCCCTTAAATTCAGAGTCACGTAATATCATTGCAAATTCTGCAACGGCAGCCGAAAATCTAAAATTATTTGATGATTTTTTCAGAGCAATAGGATCACCCTTTCATCCAAATTACAATTAACAAAGAATATTATTTGCAAATTTATTACTTTATCAAATTATTAATCTCATCAGCTGATGGCTCTTTACTTTGTTTAGTCTTACATAAAAATTCACCAAACTTAGAAATAATTTCATCAGAATTTTTATTGTTTAATGTTCGTTCCATCCAATCCATCGTCTCTTCTCTTACAACAGCAATCTGTAGCCAGTGATTTACAAAGGCATTAAATGACATCTCGTTTTTACGCGCTAGATGCGATGCTTTTTCTTTTAGAGAATCAGGAACTCTTATTGATAAAGTGCTCATATTTTTTATTCCTCTAAATAATATTTAAAAAATTTTTCAGGTGTCAAGATAACTAAACCCGGAAATTTCAGATCGCCCGATCTAAAATCCTTCAGATTCTTTGTGATCAATAAAGCTGACGTTGATATAGCAACCTCCAGAACAAAATTATCTGATTCATCTTTTAAATTCGGACGCCACATATAGTATGATTCCGATTTACAAGCAATTGATAGCAGAGCATTCAGAATCATTGTAACTTCTTCTTTAGTTGTTCCGATAAGTTTTCGTATTTCTTTTCTGTAAAGTACAGATTCATATTCTAGAAATAGTTTCTGGTTAAGTGCTAATGGAATTTCACCTTTTTGTACACTTTTCAATATCTTGTACGATGAAGAATTTTCACATCTGCATAAACCTGAAACAAGAACATTTGTATCTAATACAATTAAGGGGTTGTTTTTTATATTGCAATTCTCGGCCATTGTACCTCACCATAAAACTACTACCGTATATGATACCATATTCTTCGAGCAAAAGCAAGTAATTTTAAAGAGCAGAGAACTTTCGTAACCTTCTGTAGACCGCAGCTTCGTTCAACGTATTCTATGTGAAATTGAGCGGGCTATATCATTCTATCCTTTTCATCTTGTAGCTCAACTTCACATAAAAACTGTTGAGGACTTGTTAAAATGCAAACATATAAAAGTGCCATTTCCTGTGAACCTCAACAAAATAACCAATAATATCATAATCTGAAATATGATAGACAAGCCAATTATTCCACCGGCAAAACCCAAAGAATTTATATCAAATTAAAATTCATAATTTTACTCTTAAATATAAGAAACTACATTTGCCTGTAAACCCTTAAACACCACATTTAACTGAATATCCCTTAGGGACAACACCGGAATGTTGAAAATCCCTTTTGAGAATACGAGTTGTAGGTAAAAGTTTAATTTACTAAGGTTCATCCTTGTTGCGCTCGATTCCATTCCTTAACATGCTAGAGCACCAATTTTATATGATTGCATTTTAGTAGCATAGCACATTTGGATCATTGCGAAGTTTTTTTAGGTTTTTCTGATAGGATTTTTCTGATGAATAAAAAGAGACATTAGCAT
>JAUVIB010000241.1 GCA_030592985.1 Calditrichaceae bacterium
GCATTGATTATGCCTTATCGCTTAAGTAATCCTGATAGCCAGAAAGATGCAGAAATTGTTGTGGAACAACTCGGTATCTCATCTGATGTACGTGATATATCGGTCATGGTTGACGCCTTTTTTGAGAAAGAACCGGACGCCGATATGCTAAGGCAGGGAAACCGGATGGCGAGAGAACGTATGTGTATGCTGTACGATTATTCGGCGGCACATGAGGCATTGGTTCTTGGTACCAGTAATAAAACGGAGCTGCTTCTTGGTTATGGTACCATCTTCGGCGATTTGGCCAGCGCTATTAACCCTATCGGTGATCTTTATAAAACACATATTTGGGAACTTGCCCGTTATCAGGGTGTACCAAAATCTATTATAGAGAAACCACCATCTGCGGACCTTTGGGTCGGGCAGACGGATGAAAATGAATTAGGATATACTTATGATGAGATAGACGGGTTGCTGCGCTATATGGTAGATTTAAGATATTCTAATGACCTTTTAATAAACTTGGGATATTCCGAAGATACGATTAATGATATACGCGGGAAGATAAAACGGTATCAGTTTAAACGGCGTCCTCCGGTGATTGCCAAATTAACCGACCGAACCATAAACCAGGATTTTCGATATTGCCGGGATTGGGGCGTTTAGGTGGAAGAAATCGTTACAGGCGCTTTGTATGTTGTTTCGACTCCCATTGGAAATCTTGCTGATATGACATATCGCGCCGTTCATATTTTAAATAGTGTTGATATCATCGCTGCCGAGGATACGCGTACATCGGGTATCCTGCTGAATAGATATAATATTAAAACACCCATGCGCAGCTATCACAGCTATAATTTAAAGCGCGAAACGGAACGATTAATTGGGTTACTCTCGAAAGGAAAAACCATTGCTCTGATTTCCGATGCAGGTACACCGGGGATTTCAGACCCGGGATATCAATTAGTGCGGGATGCCGTTGATAATAAAATTAGAGTGATTCCGATCCCTGGTGCATCAGCACTATTGAGCGCTTTGGTTGCATCCGGATTAAAAATTGACAAATTTGTTTTTGAAGGATTTCTGCCGACTAAAAAAGGCCGGAAAACCAGGATCGAATTCTTA
The DNA here is from genome assembly GCA_030592985.1 of Calditrichaceae bacterium. Taxonomy (GTDB): domain Bacteria; phylum Calditrichota; class Calditrichia; order Calditrichales; family Calditrichaceae; genus JAUVIB01. The sequence goes on from JAUVIB010000241.1 coordinate 1,108, forward strand.
AAAGAGGAACCACGGACCGTTGTTTTGTATGAAGCGCCTCATCGTATCGAGAAAACCGTATCAGAAATACTTTCCGTGTGGGGTGATCGGAAATGTGTACTTGGCCGGGAATTAACAAAAAAGTTTGAAGAATTCATTCACGGTAATCTAAGTGAATTGTTGGAACATATTCTTAGTAAAAACATTAAAGGAGAACTGGTCTTAATTATTGAAGGTCAAAACCCAATTAAAAAAAAGAGGAAAATGAAAAATGAAGGAAGGTAAAGGCTTTTTACCTCTATGGATTCAGGATGGTTTTGTTAAACTTCTTAATCCCCTTATTAATTTATTTATAAAATGGAAAATAAATCCTAATACCTTTACTGTATGGGGTTTTATCTTTTCTTTTCTGGCTGCTATTGTTATTATGAATAATCCTGAGCTGATACGTTTGGGTGGCGCGCTGATAATTATGGGCGGTATTTGTGATATACTGGATGGAAAAGTTGCCAGAGCTACGAACCGCACGACGAAATTTGGCGCTCTGTTTGATTCTGTTATTGATCGCTATTCTGAAATGGTGATGTTTTTTGCTGTTGCAGTTTATTATGTTAAATTAGATAACTATCTTTTTTCTATTGTAACCATCATTGCTTTTGGCGGAGCGACGATGGTGAGTTATGTTCGTGCTCGTGCAGAGAGTTTGGGATTATCTGCAAAAGTAGGTATTATGCAGCGTCCGGAACGGGTTGTCTTAGTTGGTGTTACGGCGCTTTTTCATCCATTTTTATTAAAAATTGGTATATGGGCGATCGCTATTTTGGCTAATTATACAGCCATTCAAAGATTAATATATGTGTATAAAGAATCTAAATCTACTACTAGTAAGGAGGAATGATGAAAGAGAAATTTCAGATAGAAATCAAAGAGGCTAATGGGAAACTGGGTGTAATGTTGCCTGGATTAGGCGCCGTTAGCACCACTGTTATTGCCGGGGTTATGGCAATTCAAAAAGGTATTGGCAAACCAATCGGTTCTTTAACACAAATGGGTAGAATACGTTTGGGTAAAAGAGATGAAAAGAGAAATCCTTTAATCAGTGAAGTTGTTCCGCTGTCGAATTTGGAAGACATTCAATTTGCTGCATGGGACATTTTTGAAGATAATGCTTATGACGCCGCAGTAAAAGCCGGCGTATTGGAAAAAGTATTAGTGGATCAGCTTAAAGACGAACTTTCTAAAATTAAACCCATGAAAGCTGTATTTGAAAAAAACTGGGTAAAAAGACTAGATGGAACATTTGTTAAAAAAGCTGCAACAAAATATGATTTATGTGAGATGCTGCGCGAAGATATTCGTAATTTTAAAGCACAAAACAACTTAGATCGTGTAGTAATGATATGGTCAGCAAGTACGGAAATTTATCAGGAATATGATCCCGTTTATGCCACAAAGGAATCTTTTATTAAAGGGATGAAAGAAAATCATCCGGCTATCGCACCAAGCATGTTGTATGCCTGGGCGGCGATTTCAGAAGGTGTTCCTTATGCTAACGGCGCTCCGAATTTATCAGCGGATATGCCGGCCATGTATGAATTCGCCGATGAAATGAATGTACCCCTTGCCGGTAAAGATTTTAAAACAGGTCAAACATTGATGAAAACAATTCTGGCGCCTGGCTTAAAAGCAAGAATGTTGGGACTGGACGGCTGGTTTTCCACAAATATTCTCGGAAATAGGGACGGTGAGGTATTAGACGACCCGGATAATTTTAAAACAAAGGAAGTGAGCAAGCTTTCTGTTTTGGAACATGTTTTACAACCGGATATTTATCCTGATTTATATAAAGACCTCTATCATAAGATTCGTATCAATTATTATCCACCACGCAGAGATAATAAAGAGAGCTGGGATAATATTGATATTTTTGGATGGCTTGGGTATCCCATGCAGATTAAAGTAAATTTTCTATGCCGTGATAGTATCCTTGCGGCGCCAATTGTGCTGGACTTAGCATTATTTCTTGATTTAGCAGGACGTTCCGGTTTTAAAGGGATTCAGGAATGGATGTCTTTTTACTTCAAAAGCCCTATACATGCACCGAATCTATATCCGGAACATGATGTTTTTATACAGCTTATGAAATTAAAAAATACTTTAAGAGTTATGGCTGGAGAGGAAGAAATTACACATCTCGGACTTGATTATTATATGTAATTAATTTTGCGGTATGTAAAATTGAATTGCATACCGCAATTTCTTCTCAATGATATCTGGAATTTATAAGTGAATTAATAATCCTGTTTACATTGCCAATGCGGCACAACTATTATAAAAATCTTAAAAAATGAAAAAGATAGATACGAAACATTTTATCTCATTTGAAGGAATTGACTTTTCCGGTAAAACCACCCAGATAAACCTGTTGAAAGCTTATTTGATGGAAAATGGGTATCAGGTTGCGATTATCCGTGAACCTGGGGGCACAGCTATTTCGGAAAAAATCCGCGATATTTTATTAGATAAAAAAAATTTTAAAATGCATAATCGTACGGAGTTGTTTTTATACAGTGCTGCGAGAGTGCAACTTGTTGAGGAAAAAATAATCCCGTTACTCAATAATAATAATTTTGTTATAGCTGACCGTTTTGTAGATTCTACAACGGCCTACCAGGGATATGGCAGGAAAATTAATCCGCAGATTATCCGACAGATTAATCAAATTGCCACCGGTGGAATTTTACCCGGATTGACTTTTTACTTAAAACTTGCCCCGGAATTATCCGGACTACGACGGGAAAATCGTGAAGCTCCTGAAGATCGCCTTGAAGTTTCGGGAAATGAATTTTATGACAGAGTTTTTAAAGGATATGAAGAAATTGCCGATTATTCTAATGAACGGGTGATAACCATTGATGCTTCTAAAACTGTAGAAGCCATACAAAAAATAATTTTGAACACCATAAAGGATCATGTTTTATGAGATTATACAGCAGATTGTTAATTGGATTTTTGTTGACAGTTCTATTTTCTGCCAATGTGTTTGCCGGAGATATTGATAAAGATTATTATAAAAAGCTGAAGAAGAACTGGATATACATGCAGCGCGTGTATGAACAGATTAATTTGCATTATGCCGAAGAGATTGATCCTGCGCCTCTTATAAAGGCTGGAATTGACGGTATGCTGAATAAATTAGATCCTTATACAGTATTTATCGAAGACGGTGACCGCCGCATGCGTATTATTACTACAGGTAAATATGGTGGTTTGGGAATGGAAGTAGGCATGCGTAATAAAAAAGTAACAATAATCTCTCCCTTTGAAAATTCGCCGGCAAAAAAGGCCGGGATTTTAGCGGGCGATATCATTGAAAAAATTGAGGGAAAGTCGATTGAAGATTTGAGCATTGAAGATGTCTCCAAACAGTTAAAAGGGAAAATCGGTACGGAGGTTCAATTGGGAATCAACCGACCGGGGATAACAAAACCTTTTACTTTAACAATTAAAAGAGCGGAAATCGTTATTAAAGATGTGGATTATTATTCCTTCATTGCTCCAGGAATAGGGTATATTAGCTTGTCAGGATTTAGTGATAAAGCGCCCTCAGAAATGAAACGGGCGATTAAAGAACTACAGAAGGAGGGACAGATTGATGGACTTATCCTTGATATGCGTGGAAATCCCGGTGGTTTGCTTGAGAGCGCTGTTGAAATCGTAAATATTTTTGTTGATAAAGGAAAACATATCGTTTCAACTCGCGGTTTCCGTGAAGGCGATGTTAGCTTTGAAACAAAACATACTCCTTTAATGCTGGGTGTACCTCTCGCTATTCTTGTGAGCGGAGGCAGCGCTAGCGCTTCTGAAATAGTTGCAGGTTCTTTGCAGGATTTGGATCGTGCTGTTATTATTGGTGAACCGACTTTTGGCAAAGGATTGGTTCAAAAAGTATATACCATTGATAAAAATACCGAAGCCCGTTTAAAAATAACCACAGCAAAATATTATATTCCAAGTGGTCGCTGTATTCAAAAAGAAGACTATACAAAAAATAATGAAGCTATCCTGACAGATACTGAAAAAAATAAAAATAATGAAAAGTTTTTTACTAAAAACAGACGTCCTGTCGGCAATCATGGAGGCATCTATCCTGATATATTTGTTAAGGGAGATTCCATTAATTATGCTCTTATGGAGCTTCTGCGAACCAATTATATATTTGATTTTACTGTTCAGTATCACAATAATCACACTGAATGGTTTGATACTCCAGCCATTAACGATACAATTTTTTCTGAATTTAAAGTATTTTTGAAGGAACACAATTTTATGTGCGAAGCAGAAGGAAGCAAAGAAATTGCTGAAATTGAAAGACTGGCTGACAAAAAAGGATTTTCTCCGTCTGTTGTACCTATTTTAAACCAATTAAAAGAAATACTTCAAAAGGAACAACAAAATGAGTTTGAATATACCACAAAATCTGTGAAAAAATTCTTGAAACTGGAGATTGCAGAAAAATATTATGGTTCTCATGGCTCAAAAAAATATCTTTTA
>JAUVIB010000179.1 GCA_030592985.1 Calditrichaceae bacterium
ATTTTAGATTATTCTTATGATTAAATAATATCTATAACTTCATGCAAGTTATTAACGGCAATATCTGATAATTCTTCCAGCTTTCTATCATCCATATAGGGATTTTTTAGAGCAATACATTGAAGCGCTGCTGCCTTTGCAGCTGTAACGCCGACGATTGAATCTTCAATAGCAACGACTGACGAGGGCAAAATCCCTAAATCTTTGACAGTTTTCTGATAAATATCCGGCGCCGGTTTTGTGGCTTTTACATCATGTCCGCTGCATAGAACCGAAAATTTATTACGGATAGACAGCTTATCGATGATTATATCAATCTGTTCCCAGGAAGAGGAGGAGGCTAATGCGGTAGTAATATTTTTATCATGTAAATAGTTTAATAATTCATGGAAACCTGTAATAACATTAAGCGTATTATTTTTTAACAGATCAATATAAATTGAGTTTCTTTGTTTTATACGTTTTTTAGTTTGAGATATATCTTCATTCAAAATAGTTTTAATAATTTGGCGGATATTATCTTCAATCGAAATGCCCACAAATGAATGAAATAATGAATCGTCTGCAGGAAGGTTTAATTGCTTAAAGAATATATGATAAGCTTCGATATGTAATGGTTCGGTATCTACGATAACGCCGTCCATATCAAAAATAACCGCTTCTATTTTTTTTGGCAATATGTTTATTTTCTTTTTCATGACCGGCAAAGATAGGAAATTATTGTAATTGTTACAATAAAAAAGCCCTTATGAAAAATCAATAAGGGCTTTGTATGAATTTTATGTATTATTAAAATCTAAAAACAGTTTGTAAAATAGTTGTTTTGTCGGATTCCGATGATGTGACAATACCATCGCCATTTTTATCCCAGAAAGTTTGCCGAAAATCCAAAAGAATGGCGGCGCCTGCTGCAATTTCATATTCAATTTGATATCCGAGAATGGTTCCCGGAGATAACTCGAATAATGTTTTGACGTGATTCTGGTAGTAATAAGCGCCTGCTCTGTTTATTTTTGGAATAAAAGTTGTGTTAATATCAAAATTTGCTCTTAGGGTTCTTAAATGAGTATCCCCGGTAAACATATCCTGAAATTCCGTTCCAAAGATTAAAAATTTGGATAAATTAAAATCCGCTCCGACAACATATCCCTGGCTGGTTTGATTAATTCCCATTAACAAGTCTCTTTTCGTATGCGGTACCCGCTGTCCGGTACTGTCTTCAATAAAAACACTTCTATCAACTTCATAGGTAGTGTTAAAATATTCCGGAAGGAATTTTTCCCCGAATATTCTGTATTCTCCATACAAATTTACAAAAAGAAATTTTGCCAGGATACCGGGAACGGTAAAGCCATAACCGCCGTCATATCCGAATTTTGCGGCCTGAGAATAAATAATTAAATTAAGATAATCATATTGAATAACCGGATAGGATATATCAACAGCAAAAGCAATTTGTTCTTTATCCGACGCCTGGTTAGTATTAAAAGGCGCTTTCTTTAGTTTATCTAAGGAGAAATCGCGATCGTTTAAAATAGATGAATCAGGCGGAGAATCATAGGGAGGAACCAAATTGTCGGTATAGCCGTTACCGTCTCTGTCCGGATCATTTTGATCGGGAACCCCATTACCATCAGTATCAACAGAATACCTGGGGTCATCGGGGAAATCATCGATTTCATTGGGGACGCCATCGCCGTCTTTATCTCTCAACCCCTTGTATTGATTGCGGTCATAAACAGCACTCACACCGATTTGTAAATCTCCGATTATATCATAAGAGAGCCTGCCTGCATATAGGCCGCCTTTATCAAAGGACTCATTCAAATTATTAATCATCACATCCATACCTAAATTACCGGCTTTAAATCCGAATTTGGCCCCGACCCTGATTACGGATGGATATTGAATGGTATTGGCATATCGGTTCATCAGGATCCCATACCCTAAACGATAATTATCGAGAGCGCCAACATGAGCATAAAAGGGGTCGCCTTGTTTACCCCAACGCATATAGTATATTTTTTCAAGAATGTCTTCCGGTGAATCCCAGAATTGGGTGGCAATATTTCCTTCACCATCAAGATAGAGTGATAAATCGAGCATCATTCCAAATTTACCGAATGAAAATTCGGGTCGAATACCAATCTGGCTATAAATTTCTCCATCTACAGAAACGGCTCCAACAGCAGCTCCCATGCTAAACCCACTTTCTGATGTATTTTGTTCTGCCTGGGTTATTGGCGAAGAGGATGCGGTTTCTTCGGTGATCATTCCCGCTTTCGGAGGTGGGGGAGCCAGCTTACTTCCCATGGACAAGGTGGCTGCATCAGACATCAATTTCCGGTCATTTTTATTAAAAGAACTTGGCCGAGAAGGTCTTTGGCCTTTTTTTACGGTTGATTTTTGGCCGGCTTTAACCTGAACGGTATTGGCTCCGTTTTTATCACTAAAATCAACAACACCGTTTTGCACAAAAATATTTGTCCCGGCTGATGTGTTTTCAATAACAAACTCCGTTCCTCTGATCGAAGCGACGGCTGTCGGTGTTTTTACCGTGAAAGATTGGCCGACAGCTTTTTTAATTTTAAAAAAGAATTTTCCAATACCGGTCAGCAGTGAAGTATTTCCCTTGCTGCTTTCTTTAATATCAGCTATGGCCAATTTTGAATTAGACGCTATTTTTGTTACAGACCCATCGGGAAACAAAATTTCACAAATTGATTCATCATAAGTGTGAATGACATTACCTTTAATAATTTCATCATTAATTGATAGATTCCTTGGGGTTTTTTGTTGCGCAGATTTTACATCAGCCTTTCCCACAAGAAATTTCACGGTTGCTTTTTGAGAAAAAAGGTTTGTTGTGAGCAAGAAAATAAAAAGCAGCGTATAAATTTTCATAATGCCTCCGGTTTAGATTAGTTCTTTTAGTATTTATAAGAATTTCCGTATTTTTTTGTAAAAAATATGTGATGTTTGTCATATTATATTGCAATAAGTTTATAGGTAATCTATATTTGAGAAGACTTACAGGCAAATGATTTTTAAAATTAGGATATTTAATTAAATTGATTCATTATGAATATATCTAAAAACATCTTTACTAATATAGTAGTAGCTAATATATATGCAGAGGAAAAATTTAATTCAGCAATTGTATCACAAACAGTATTATGGGAAAAATTATATATTCTTAAAGAGAAAGGATCGTTTTATTATGTTGTCTGCGAAGATGGATATCGGGGTTGGATTCATAGAGAACAAGTTCACACATCCGGCGAGAGGAGTGAAGAAAACCGGGAAATGATTACAAAGACATTAATCCAGTTTTACCATGATCCGAATATACAAAGTACTCCGGTACGTCGGGCTGTAGCCGGTTGTCGTGTGCCGGTTATAGAAAAAACCGATCAGTGGATTAGATGCCGATTTCCTGATGGGGTGGATGGCTGGGCTGAAATTAATTCAATACAGCCGCATCCGCAATTGAACAGGATTAAATTAATTGAGTATGCAGAGGGGTTTTTAGGTGTGCCCTATTTGTGGGGGGGGAAAACACCTTTAGGATTTGATTGTTCCGGTTTTGTACAATTTATATATAAAATGTTTGGTATTGAAATCAGACGTGATGCAGCCATGCAGTCTGACGATGCACAATTTATTTCAAATAATTATTTGGATGGGCAAAAAGGTGATTTATACTTTTTTTCAGAAAACTCCAAAAAAATAAGCCATGTGGGAATCTGCCTGGGCTCAGGAAGAGTTCTACACGCCAGGGGAATGGTGCGGATTAATTCTTTAAATAAAAATGCTTTAAATTATGATGAAAAACTTTTTGCAAATTTTACAACTGTAAAAAGTTTTCTTAAAAAATGAGTTTAAAAATGGTAAATAGAGATGTCTTAGTCTTAAATAACAGTTACGAGCCTTTAATGATATGTTCCTTAAGGCGGGCAATAAAATTAATTTTCCAGCAAAAAGTAATGCTTGTTGAGCGTTATGGGTTTGATATACATTCTGTTTCACAATCATTCCCTTGTCCCAGTGTTGTACGGGTTGGTCATTACATCCACCGACCTTATCAGAAACCCATATTAAATAAAAAAAATATTCTCAAACGCGATGGCTATATTTGTCAATATTGCGGAAAAAATTCACAGCCGATGACTATTGACCATGTGATTCCCAGAAGCTTCGGCGGTAAAGATGGTTGGGGAAACCTGGTATGTGCCTGTGAGAAATGTAACGCAAAAAAAGCGAATAGAACGCCACAGTTAGCGGAAATGGACTTAATTAGAATTCCCAAAAAGCCAAGCCCTCTTTTCTATCTGCAATCCATGGTCAGGAGGCCCCATTCAACATGGAAAGCATATCTTTTTTTAGATTAAATTATAACATATTTCAGGGTGAGTAATTAACGATTTCGCTCATTCATTTTGTGGGAACAACTTAATACCCATTTTTTCGTATTTGCATAAGTCAATTTGTTTTTAAATATTGCTTTATATAAATTTTAGAATTAACAGGGAGAAGATATTGATTTTTAGTAAGTATATGGAGAAAATTATTCAATTGAATGTATATGCCTTATTCGGATATATATTCTATTATATAAATGATAAGTTTGTGCATCTTCCTGATTTTGTCTCCCTGTTTATTTTCCTGTTGTTTATAATTTCTACGTTTGAGATAATTTCGGGATTCATAGTTGTTCGTATAATTAGTTCCATTTCCCGGACAAGAAAAATACTACTTTCTATTGACCGCCAACTAAATACAGCTGATAATTATTACGATGTTACTAAAATCATATTTACATCCTTTGATCGCTTGTTTATAGAAAAGCCTTATGCCCTTTATATTCTGGATGGAAAAAAGTTATATCTTGCTCATTATCAAAATATTGAAGATCATCAGCGTTTACCTTATGTGATAGATAAAAAGATATTTGAACAGCAACAACAACTTAATAGTTTGCGGTATAGTCTTAAAGATACAAAGCTACCGAAGCAGCAAAAGGATAGCTTGGGTAAGCTCAAATTGAGCACCATATTTGTTTTCCCCGGATTTGCTGATCTGTTTTCTGTTTTGCTGGTTGATGGAACCCGTTGTTCGCTGGTAAATAACAGAGATCATTTACAATATTTTGAAAGAATTCAAAAGAAAATAGGAAGAATACTGGAAAATACCGCACTTCATATCGATTTGGAAGAAAAAAACTATGAAACAGAAAAAATATTTGAGGTTAGTAGAGGGATATTATCCTCTTTAGACACAAAAACTATTCTTGATTTTATACTTAAATCTATAAAAACTTTAATTAGGTATGACGCCTCAGCTATATTTCTACTCGATCATAAAGGGAAAAATCTATTAAGCATGAGCAGTTTTGGTTATTCTCCAAAATATGATAAAAAGCTGCACCTAAAAATCGGGCAGGGTTCGTGCGGCTGGGCGGCAGAAACAAAGAAGATTGATGTAATAAACAATGTCCGGGAGGCAAAGCACTATTATAGATTGCGGGAAGAGACCCAATCACAAATATCTGTTCCGCTGGTTTTCGATAATGAAATAACAGGTGTTCTATGTCTTGAGAGTGACCAGGTGGGGCATTTTGAACAAAAAAGTGTTGCAATTTTAAAAAATTTCAGTCAGTTAGCAGCCATTGCGATTCATAATGCCCGGCAGGTAGAGGTTTCCCGTGCCAAACAGGCTTTTGAAAGTGAATTAATTAGCGCCGGAGCTGTACAAAGAGGACTTCTGAGAAAAACTTTTCCGAAAATCGACCAATTAAAATACACAGCAATAAACATCCCCAGTAAAATCATGAGTGGAGATTTATATGACATTATCCGTTTTGATAATCAGACTCTGGGTATTGCCATAGGAGATGTTTCGGGGAAAGGAGCGCCTGCAGCCTTAATGATGACCTTGATTTTGGCGGGCCTGCGAAGTCAAAAACAGACATTTTTAACAGTTTGTGATATGGTTTATCGCTTGAACAATCTGCTCTTTGAGAGCACGATAGAAGGAACATACGCTACCTTTTTCTATGGTGTTATTTCAGTGGAAAAGAATAAATTGTATTATACTAATGCAGGTCATAATTCACCCTTTTTAATTAAATCTAATACTGATGTTATAAAACTAAATGAGGGTGGAATCGTCCTTGGTTATATCCCTGATTATAATTATACTCAGGATGAAGTTGATTTTGAACCGGGAGATTTGTTTGTAGCTTATACCGATGGAATCACTGAAGCAATGAATGATAAGGATGAAGAATTTGGAGAAGATCGACTCTTTAATATAATTATAGAAAACCTTTCTTCTACGATCTACGAAATCAAAGAAACAATTATTGAGTCAATTAAAGATTTCTCAATGTCCGATGTTTTTGATGATGATTTAACTTTATTGATTTGTAAACATAAATAAAAAAGTAATATCTTAAATATTAGTCTTAATTGAATGTTCCCCTAAAATGTATAAATTGGTTTATGTAGGTCACTAAAAATATGTATGTTATGTATGTAAACATTTTGAAAATATAAATGGAAAATAGTTTCTCATTTAACCCTATCCCCCAACCACTTTCCCAAAAAAATAGGGCCAGAGGAGAACTGTTGCCAAATTTGCCTTGTAATGTATTAAAAAGTCCCTTCCATTTTTATGTAAGGGAAGGGATTTAGGG
>JAUVIB010000326.1 GCA_030592985.1 Calditrichaceae bacterium
AGCAGATCGCCTTCGTTCAAAGGCGGCATAAATTCCGATCCGATTCTTCCCAGTGGAAAGATCGTAATAAGTAAAACAATCAAGGCGACACCAATGGTAATCCAACGAAAACGCAATACCCAGTGAATGATAGGTTTGTATACCATGATCAAAAATCGACTCACCGGATTTTTATGTTCTGGCATAATTTTACCACGCACAAAATAGCCCATTAGAACAGGCACAATGGTAATCGACAACAGAGCCGCACCCGCCATAGCATAGGTTTTAGTAAATGCCAGCGGTTTAAACAGGCGGCCTTCCTGAGCCTGCAAAGTAAAGACCGGTAAAAACGATACTGTAATAATAAGCAGTGAATAAAATAATGCTGGCCCAACCTCCTTTGATGAATCTATAATGATACGCCAGTGATCTTTTTTTCCACCATCCCTCTCAATGTGTTTATGAGCATTTTCGATCATCACAATTGCCGCATCCACCATGGCTCCGATGGCAATAGCAATACCTCCAAGTGACATGATATTGGCATTAATACCCTGAAAATACATTATGAGAAATGATATCAAAATACCCATAGGCAGAGTAAAAAGCGCCACAAAAGCACTGCGGAAATGCAACAGAAAAATGATACTGACAAGGGCTACCACACCCAATTCTTCTAAAAGTTTCCAACTCAAATTATCAATAGCCCGTTGAATTAGTCCTGCACGATCATAGGCCGTTTTTATGGTAACACCTTCCGGTAAACCTTTCTTCAACTCTTTTAACTTCTTCTTTATCAGGTCAATGGTTTTAAGGGCATTTTCACCGGAACGCATGATAATAACTCCGCCAACTGTTTCTCCTTCACCATTCCAATCGGCAAGACCCCTGCGTAATTCGGGCCCAATATGCACTACAGCTACCTGTTTTATTAAAATTGGCGTTCCATTTTTACTCACACCGAGAGGAATATTTTCAATATCTTCAATAGATTTCAGATAGCCCAGTCCACGAACCATGAATTCCGTTTCAGCAAACTCAAGCAATCTTCCCCCGACATCATTATTACTTCGTTTTATTGCCTGGCGTACTTTTTGAATGGGAATATTGTAGGCATTTAGTTTATTGGGATCCACCTCTACCTGATATTGTTTAACATATCCGCCAATGGAAGCTACTTCAGCAACTCCCGGAACGCTTGTCAATTCATAACGCAGGTACCAATCCTGAATGGAACGTAACTGCTGCAAGTCGTATTTATCGCCGCCATCGAGAACATATTCATACACCCAGCCCACGCCTGTAGCATCCGGTCCAAGTGTGGGTGTAACTCCCTGTGGTAATCGTTTGGAAACATAATTCAGATATTCCAATACCCGGCTTCGAGCCCAATACATATCGGTTCCATCCTCAAATATGATATACACAAACGACAGACCGAAAAAGGAATATCCTCTTACAACTTTGGCGAAAGGAACGGCAAGCATTGCTGTGGTAAGAGGATAGGTCACTTGATCTTCTACGACCTGCGGAGCCTGTCCGGTGTATTTAGTAAAGACAATCACCTGAACATCGCTCAGATCCGGTATGGCATCGATCGGTGTATTAATCAACGCATATATTCCCGCAAGAGCCAGAAAGGCGGTAAAAATGATAACCAGGAAACGATTATTTACTGATTTTTCAATTATTTTTTCTAACATACATTTCTCCCATCTCTATAATTTATCCCCCAACGTACAGACGCACAATCGTGCGTCTCAACAATCTCCCACATCTCAATAATTTCACCCGCATTTACCTGCGCCGCATTTCATTTCTTCATCGCTCTTTTTGGCGGATTTTTTCATATCCATCGGAGTTTCCTCTTTTTGTTCAGCAGTCTTAGCAGATTTTACCCCTTTACCCTTTGAGTCGTCCTTTTCAGCAATCATTTTCCGGATAGCCTCCTGTAATCGGCTTTCACTATCCAGCAGGAATTGGGCGGAAATAACTACATTTTCACTGCCAAACAAACCATTTACAATTCTAATCTTCCCATTATCACTCTCTTCACCGATAGTGACTTCCCGTGGTTCGAACCGTCCCTCTCCTCGGGCAATAAATACAATATTGCGCTTACCGGAACGAATAATCGCTTCTGAAGGCACGACAAGGGCATCGCGAATTGGGTGTGTTTTTATAATAACGTTTCCATACATACCCGGTTTTAATTTCAATCCCGGATTGGGGAATTCCATGCGAACTCTTATATCCCGCGATTTCTCATCAAGATATGGATAGATATATTCAACCCGACCTTCTAATTTCTCACCTGGTAAATAGGAAAGCTCAAACTCCACTTTTAGTCCTACTTGTATCCAGGGAAGTTCATTTTCATAAATGCTGGCATAAACCCACACCGTTGACAAATCGGATATTTGATACAAAGTCATACCTTCTTTTACATGTTGTCCTTCAATAACTTTTTTATGCGTTATGATACCCGATGCCGGCGAATCCAAGGTAATATTTTTACGAACCTGCTTGCTCTCTTCTAATTTTTTAATCTGCGATTCAGGAATGTCCCAATAAAGCAAACGCTCTCGGGATGAGCGAACAAGTGAAGCGGCGCCATCTCTGATTCCGGCAAACTGAGTCTCCCTTATTAATTTTTGATTTTTTAACGCTAATAAATACTCCTGTTGTGTTGTTACCAATTCCGGTGAATATATTTCCAGTAAAGGCTGGCCCCTGCGTACCGGCTTGCCTGTAGAATTCACATATAATTTAGTAATCCAACCCGATATTCGTGCCGACACGGCATAAATTTTCTCTTCATTATAATCAACATTGCCAACAGCGCGAATGTTGCGCGTAAAATCGGTACGTTCAACCTTTGCGGTGCGGACACCCATATTCTGGATAGTTGCGGGGTCTATTATTACCGTACTTCCCGCTACAACAGGGTCATCGTAAACCGGCACCAAATCCATACCCATTTTCGATTTTCCAGGGGCATCATAGATTTCTGTAGGATCCATGGGTGCCTGCCAATATAGAATCTTATGTTCTTCAGAATGTTTTTTATGGCCATCTGATTCAATACTCCGGCTATTCTGCTTAAGCGGAACAAGATTCATCCCGCATTTCGGACATTGACCGGGTTCCTCTAAAATAACTTCCGGATGCATTCCGCATGTCCATAATTGTGTTTTTCCAAACTTGTCTACTGTTTCCTTTTTTCCATTTGAACTATTGCATGAGACAACAAACAGCATAGTTAATGTTAGTAGTATTATTAATACCAATTTTGTTAAATTTTTTCTCATCATTTTCTCCAGATTATCTTTTTATTTATTCAGTTTCAATGTTTTTCGTAATCATTCCCCCTTCGAAAGAGGAATTTTATTTATCCCAATCTTAGTTATTAACAATTTCTTCTAATGGTTTACCCACAATATATTCAAGCTGGGCCAGGTTTTTATTATAAGCGCTAATAACATTTGTATAGGTCAGCTCAAAATTAAATAGGGTTATTTGATTGTTTAGTAAAGTTAAAAAGTCAACCTTATCAGTTTGATAACCGATCATTGCCGACTGTAAAGCTTGTGATGCCTGTGGTATAATAGCTGTTTTATAAAGCGATACAAGTTGGGAGTTTTTTTCTAAATCGCTAAGGACAATATCCAGATCAGCCAGAACATTATTGTGAACATTAAAATAATTTTCTTCAACCTGTTTTTTCGCAAAACGCTCTTCCGTTACTTTCTTATCTTGTTTACGCCAGAAATAAAACGGCACAGTAAGACTGATTCCACCGGACAGGAAATTAACGCCCCCCGTACCGTTTTGTAGCACATCACGCTGTGTATAGGCCATAAAAATACTAAAATCAGGCCAATAATCTTTTTTCGCTAAGGAAATTTTATCTTCCGTTTGCATAATTTTAACTTCCCATGCTTTCAGTAACGGCCTGTTTCTTTCAATTTGCTTCTTTAAACTATCTTGTATAAAGGTAACCGAATTATAGTCAGGCTTATCTGTCTCTCCAAATTTCTGATCTGCCGGCCGGTTTAGCAACGCGTTAAGTTTTGCAATTAAACGCGACCGTTTTTGATCCAAATTAATAATTCGATCGATCATTTTAGAAAGCTCTACCTGTGCCTTTAAAACATCCTGCTGTAATCCCTCACCTACCGCGTATTTTCTTTCGGCAATATTCACAAATTCCCGAAGAAGCGCTCTGTTTTTTTCAGTTGTCGATAACGCCTCATCCACATCATAAATATCAAAATAAACCGTCTTAATATCACGAATAAGTCGATTTTTTGCTTCCAAATAACTTTTAATATCCATTAATGTGTTTTTTTCAGCTATCTCTTCTTTTAGGCCAAGTGTTCCGAAAAAGGGAAATGCCTGCTTAATGGAAATCTGTTTTCCGGTCATCGCTTCCTGGTCAAAAACCCATGTATCCGTTGGCAGATTTAAAATATTAAAACTAACGGTCGGATCAGGTAGAGAACCACCCACTTTACTCCGACTGGAATCAGCGGTGATCCTATGACCAAAAGCTTTTAACTGAGGATTATGGGCAACCCCTTCAGCAACCAAATCACTTAGTTTTACAACCTGCCCGCTGCCTGAACTGATCAGTATCAGCAATATCAAGACAAGCCACGTGTAATTTTTCC
>JAUVIB010000336.1 GCA_030592985.1 Calditrichaceae bacterium
ATTATACTTGATTTGATTTGATGTGTTCGTTATTATTCTTCAGTTATATTTTTAAATAAAAGGAAACCCGTGACAAAAGAAATATTACTTATTGTTGATGACCAACCTGAAATTCTGAATACTTTAAATCATCTTTTTAGAAGAAAATATACTATACTTACCGCAGATTCTGCTAAAAAAGCTCTTCAGTTAATCAAAAAGAAAGAGCCCGCAGTAATTCTCTCAGATCAAAGAATGCCGGAAACAGACGGTGTAACTTTTCTAAGTGAAGCACGCAAATTATGGCCTGACGCTATACGCATTTTAATTACCGGTTATGCGGATATTGAAGCAACCATCGAAGCTGTAAACAGAGCTAATATCTATCAATATGTTGCCAAACCCTTTGAACCAAATGAATTGTTAACGATTGTAAACAAGGCTGCAGAACGATTCCGTTTATTAAAACAAAATACAATGTTACATGACCAGTTAGAGGAGAAAAACAGACAGTTAAAAGATGAGAATATTAAGCTGCATATACAAGTAGAAAAACAGCTTGAAATGGGAAATCTAATCGGTCATAGTCCCGGTATGCTTAAAGTATTCTCTCTTATTAGAAAAGTAGCTGATACGCCGACCACTGTTTTAATTCTCGGAGAAACCGGTACCGGCAAAGAACTCTTGGCAAAAATGATACATTATAACAGTAATCGCAAAGATAAAATGTTTGTTGTTCAAAACTGCGGCGCTGTTCCCGATACCTTGTTACAAAGCGAACTGTTTGGTCATGAAAAAGGCAGTTTTACCGGCGCTATTCAAAATAAAAAAGGTTTATTTGAGCAAGCGGATAACGGTACTATTTTCTTAGATGAAATTGGAGATACTTCTCCTGCTTTTCAATTAGGTCTATTACGCGTTCTTCAGGAGGGTGAAATACGTCCTCTTGGCGCAGCCCAAACCAGGAAAGTTAACGCACGTGTTATCGCTGCAACAAATAAGGATTTAAAAAAAGAAGTTGAAACAGGACATTTTAGAGAAGATCTTTATTATCGAATAAATGTCTTTCCTGTTCATCTGCCGCCTCTTCGTGAGCGACGTGGAGATATCGCAGAATTATTAAAGTATTTTATTGACAAATTCACTCAAAGAATTAATAAATCAATTCTCGGAATTGATGATGAAGTAATACAAATTCTCAACCAAGCTGATTTTCCGGGTAATATCAGAGAGTTGGAGAATGAAGCGGAACGTTTAGTCACACTTGCAAATCCCGGAGATAAAATCACAAAAGAACTTTTATCGGACAGATTTAATACTACAAAAACTATCACTATTCCAGTATTACAGGAGCAGACAGACCTGAAACTGGCCGTTGAATTACTCGAAAAAAAATGATTGATACTGTTTTCAAGTTGACCAATGGCAATATATTACAGTCAGCAAAAAAATTAGGTTTAAGCCGTACAGGATTACATAAAATGATAAAACGCCATGGACTTAACCCTCAAAAATATAAAAACCAACCATAGCGTTGAAATGTATATTGTTCACTCTGTAACAAGAATCAAATATGTTTTCAGAATTCAAATAAGAGTTAAACATACCAAAATAATATTAATCTACCTTTTAAATCTTAACGAACACCCTATTTTTATACAACCAATAACAAATATACCATAACAGATACCATACAAGCATGGCCGTAATAATTTCCGCGTTCAGTTCACCTATCCAGCTAAAAACCCCCATAGAGAAAGGCATCACTACTGTTTTTACTAATTTTGCGCCGCCCACATGAGCGAAAAGATAAATAAAAAGCGGATTCATACCCACAATAGCAAAAGGCTTTACCCAGCCGCGGAGTTTCAGCATATCCACAATCCAATACGAAAATGCCAAAGCCAAAAACGACCATCCACCACTGGCAAACACAAAAGAAGTCGTAGAAATTCTTTTAATTATTGGAGTAACAGGATCAAGCCCGTATCCGATAACAAGGCCTGCCAAACCTGCAATTACCAGGGTTTTTAATTTTTCTATTGGCTTACGGTTACTCATCAATAATTGCCCGGCAAGTACTCCCCAAATGGTATGTGCGGTTGTGGGTATGGCATTAAAAGAAACCCAATGCCCGCCGGAGAGTTCACCGGAAATCAGCAAATCAAACCATGCGCCGAAATTATGATCGGGTGTAAAAGGCTGGTTGAAACCGGCAACCGGAAATGTACGAAAAAGAATTTCCGTCAAGACTAATATAACGATAGAAACAGATATTTGAGTTTTAGCCGAATAACGCATTAAGAAGAAAGAAGCTATGTAAGTAACCGACAATTGTGCTAAAACATTTTGGAAGCGAAAGGTTATTCTCCCCGGATCAATGCAATAAAGCGCCCAACCCAATAATAAAAGTAAAAAAGCGCGTTTTATCGCGTGATTTCTAATCAAAGCATCGCTATCGCCTTTCTTTTTACGATTTGCAACTGCAAAGGGAATGGCAACTCCAACAATAAACATGAAAAAAGGCTGAATCAAATCCCAAAACCGCAATCCATTCCAGGGATGATGATGAAATTGCATTCCGAGAGTATATACAAAGGTTCCTTCAAGCTGAGAAGATGTTAATAATGAGAAAAGATGGGTAAACTCCGCAATTAACAGAAACATGGTAAGACCGCGAAAGAGATCACGAGATAATAAGCGCTCACCCGGGGTTATTAGATCGAATTTCGATTTTGTCATTTTAACTATTCCTTATACTATTACTAATAATTTCAAAATAAAAACTAATTTTAGAACTATTTTAATCACTCTGATAAGAATTTAAAGTAATAATAAATAGTATATCTTTCAATAATTATTAGAATTTTCTCTCTCAAAGTTTGCCCGTAATTAAAACTCTTTCTATATTACTTAAAATGAATAATGCCAGAGCAATTTCCAAGGTATCAATTGATTTGCTATTTCGGAATTTTGTTTTGCAGGATATTTTAAATCTGAATTTAGATTCTCCAGTTGTGCTTATGAAAAAAACACCTATAGAAGTCTCAATATATTATAATAATTCATTCCGGAGGTCCTAAATTGAAAAATTTATATGTTCTTCTCATCCTATGTGTTATCAGCTCTTTTATTCTAATAAACTGCGCCTCAAAAGACAGTAATAACGCACAAAAACCGAATATTATTTTCATTATGGCTGACGATCTTGGTTATGGAGAATTGGGATGTTATGGTCAAACAAAAATCCATACGCCGGCAATTGATTCCCTCGCTGCAAACGGGATGAAACTTTCACAATTTTATGCAGGTTCTCCGGTATGCGCTCCTTCGCGCTGCATATTGTTGACCGGAAAACATGCGGGACACACATTTATCCGCGGTAATGATGAATGGAAAGAGAGAGGAGATGTTTGGGATTATGCTAAAGCCGCAAAAGACCCAAAATTGGAGGGTCAACGGCCCATACCTGCATCCACACTAACGATTGGCAAACTGCTGCAAAAAGCGGGATACCGGACCGCTTGTGTGGGTAAATGGGGACTGGGCGCTCCGTTTAGCGAAGGCGCTCCCAATAAACAGGGTTTTGATTTTTTCTTTGGCTATAATTGTCAAAGACAAGCACATAATTATTATCCTCCGCATTTATGGAAAAATGAACAAAAAATACTCCTCGATAACCAATTAGTTGCCCCGAGAACCAAACTAGAGAAAAATGCCGATCCTTACAATAATAAAAGTTACGCAAAATTTACTCAAAAAGAGTACGCACCAGATTTGATGATTAAGGAAACGCTGGATTTTATCCAAAGAAATAAAGACAATCCTTTTTTTCTCTATTTTGCGACTCCAATTCCCCATGTTCCTCTTCAGGTACCGGAAGAATTTATTAAAAAATATGTGAACGAATTTGGTGATGAAAATCCTTATACCGGCGATAAAGGCTATTTCCCCAACCGATATCCTCATGCTACCTATGCTGCCATGATTAGTTATCTCGATGATCAGGTTAAACAAATCAGCGATAAATTAAAACACCTTGAGATTGATGATAATACAATTATCTTCTTTACCAGCGATAACGGTCCCAGTTACGCCGGCGGTGCCGATTCCGAATATTTTGATAGCGCCAAACCATTTAAATCCTCTTACGGGTGGGGAAAGGGTTTCACATATGAAGGAGGTATTAGGGTACCAATGATTGTCAGTTGGCCGGGGAAAATTAAGGAGGGAAGTAACAGCAATTTTATCGGTGCTTTTTGGGATATCCTGCCTACTTTATGTGAAATCAGCGGCGTAAGTATTCCTGATAGCATTGACGGAATCAGTTTTTTATCCACACTTACCGCCATGGGTAATCAAAAACAACATGAATATTTATATTGGGAATTCCCATCCTACACCGGACAACAGGCTGTTAGGATGAACCAATGGAAAGGGATAAGGGATAATATTTTCTCTGGAAACAGGGATATAAAATTATACAATTTGGATAACGATATTCGTGAAACAGAGAATATTGCTGATGAAC
>JAUVIB010000419.1 GCA_030592985.1 Calditrichaceae bacterium
AAAAATGGTTTAATCGCTATGACCGGCGTATTTATTGATACAATTTTAGTAAATACAATGACTACTCTGTCGATTGTCCTTACAGGTGCATATATGCAGACTCAGGCATGGCAAGGACTGGGTGCAGCTAACAATATTACCAGTATTCTTGTTACTCAAAAAGCGTTTAATACCGTAATCCCCTTTGAACTGGGTGGAGTCGTGATAGCCATTGCATCTTTTGTTTTTGGTTATACTACTTTATTAGGCTGGTCGTATTATGGTGAAAAAAGCATTGAATATCTTGGTGGTGATAAAGTTATTATGCCCTTTAGATATATATTCATAGCTTTTCTATTTTTTGGAGCTATTGTAACACCTATTGCCGGGAGTAGTTTCGATTATCTAAATATTGTATGGCATCTTGGCAATATCGGGAATGCCCTGATGGCTTTTCCTAATCTGATTGGTTTGATTATTCTTGCCGGAATGGTCGCAAAAATTACAAAGGAAAGATTATCAAAATTATAATTTATGAATTATCAAGGCTAAAAATCCCAATAGTGATTGGTTTAGTATCAATTAATTTTTTTTATTAAGGAAACCGTCATATGGTAATTCAATATCATAAAATGAAAAAGGTCTTTTTGTTTTTTATAATATTCATTTTTTGTTTGATGATGTATAATACCGGATATTCACAAACAAAAAACGAAAATTCATTTCAGACTGAATCAGGTCAACGAGCTGAAAATTTTCTTTCTATTTCAAAAGACGGAGCCTGGTGCTGGTTTTCTGACACGAGAGCGGTGTATCATAATGGGAAATATGAAAAACTATATGCGGGTTGGACGAGTTCCCAGGGTGATGTGGTAGTTGGCAGCTACGATTATAATACACAGAAAATAGTATCAAAAATAATATGGCCTGATTTTCAAAAAGATGATCATACGGTACCGTCTCTTCTTTTTCTGCCCGATGGACGATTAATGTTGTTTTTTACAAAACACAATGGAATGTTTTACTATACAACATCCATTCACTCCGAAGATATTACGAAATTTGAAGAAATACAAAAGTTGGATTTAGGGGAGAGATTTTGTTACACAAACCCGGTCATACTTTCCGGAGAGAATAACAGGATATTTGTATTCTCTCGCGGCGGCTACGATTGGAAACCCTCTTTTATTTATTCTGATGACCTTGGAGAAAGCTGGTCATCACCAAAAGTAATGGTTGCCAAGCCGGGCGCTACGAAACATGATCGACCCTATATGAAAATTGTCACAGATGGAAAATTGACCATTCATTTTGCTTTCACCGACGGACATCCAAAAGTTGAATCTGAAAATTCAATCTATTATTTAAAATACAGGCAAGGCGTTTTTTATGATGCTGCAGGAAAGAAAATTAGCAATATGAATTCACTCCCTATTAATCAAAACAATGTGCCGAAAGTTTATGATGGTAATACTACCCGTATCAGATCCTGGGTTTGGGATATCGCGGCAGACAAAGAAGAAAACCCTGTAATCGTTTACACAACGCTGCCCGAAGAATCAAATCATTTTTATAATTACGCTAAATGGGATGGAAAAAACTGGCAGAATCATACTCTTTGTGAGGCTGGAAGCTGGTTTCCGAGATATGAAAAGAATAAAGAAGAGCGGGAACCGGAACCTCACTATTCAGGCGGCATAGTTCTTGATCACCTGAATCCAGATATTGTCTATCTCTCTAAACCCTATAATGATATCTTTGAGATTGAACGCTGGTGGACAAATGATAATGGTGTAAATTGGGAACTTGAAATGGTAACATCGCAATCTGAGCACGATAATGTCAGGCCGTTTGCAATTAGAAATTGTCCATCGACGGTTACACC
Source organism: Calditrichaceae bacterium (assembly GCA_030592985.1). Classification (GTDB taxonomy): domain Bacteria; phylum Calditrichota; class Calditrichia; order Calditrichales; family Calditrichaceae; genus JAUVIB01. The sequence continues at coordinate 1,865 of JAUVIB010000419.1, forward strand.
AAATATGCTCTGGATGATGAATCGAAAATATCATCATTATACAGATTATGATTCGGAAATAAAAGGAAATATAATGGCCGGTGGATACTCTGCTAAATTTAAAACAGCTGATGTTTACAAAGTGATGACCGCCGTGGCTGATTGGCAGATTGAGAATTTCCATAAAGTAAAACATCATCGACTTGACTGGACCAATGGCGCATTATATGCAGGGATGATGCAATGGGCGCAAATGGCCGATAGCGATAAATATATAAGCTGGCTTTATACTATTGGTAAAAAGTTTAATTGGCAGCCATATTTTAAGATGTATCATGCAGATGATGTGGTTGTATTACAGTCTTTTTTGGATATGTACCGCATAAAGAAAGACGAAAATATGATCATCCCGGCAAAAGCTCGCGCCGATTGGGTGATTGCCAACCCGTCTAAGGGGAGTCTGGATTTGAGGGAGAAAAATGAGCATTCCTTTGAACGCTGGTCCTGGTGTGACGCCCTTTTTATGGCGCCGCCAGTCTATGTAAAACTGGCGTCCATAACCGGTGATAATAAATATATCCGTTTTATGGATAAAGAGTATAAAGCTACCCATAAATTTCTTTTTGACCAGCAGGAGCATCTTTTCTTCCGAGACAGCCGATATTTTGATAAACGGGAAGCGAATGGTAAAAAGATATTCTGGGGAAGAGGGAACGGCTGGGTGATAGCCGGTTTGGTAACCATTCTAAAAGAGCTTCCGAAAGATAGTAAATACAGACCGTTTTATGAAAATCTTTATAAAGAAATGGCCATAAAGATTGCTTCTTTGCAGGATAAGAATGGCGCCTGGCATGCGAGTCTGCTGGATCCGGTGAGTTATCCTAATCCCGAAATGAGCGCCAGTGGTTTCTATTGTTACGCATTGGCATACGGTGTAAATACAGGGTTGTTGGATAAGGAGAAATATTTTCCCGTTGTGAAAAAAGCATGGACTGTGTTGGTTAATTCGGTTTATCCGGATGGCAAGCTGGGTTGGGTTCAACCAATCGGCGCTGACCCGAAAAAAGTTATCCAAAACATGACAGAAGTATATGGTGTCGGCGCTTTTCTGTTGGCCGGTAGTGAAATAAGCAAACTTTCAAAATAGTAAGGTATTTGAGTGTTTTATTATCGTTAAATTAAACGATTAATGTTGTAGCTACATTAATTAGAAAATTATTAAAACCAATTTGGTGAAAAGGAAAAAATTAAGGTGGCTGAGCTTGTCGAAGTCCCCTCGTCCCTTCGACAAGCTCAGGGAGCTTATTTATAGTTTTCATGATAATAGATAAACAATCACTCAGTTTAGGTTGTAGCTAAAAACGCACTGATGAGGTGGTACGGAGAGTATAGAGAAAAACTTTGTTTAATTGTAATTTTTGTTTAAGCTGATTTTTATTGGGTAAATGGCTATGTTCATGAAAAGGCATAATCAATAGTAAAAACAAAATCAAAGGAGAATTTATGAAGTTGAATTTATCAATTATAATATTGGTTTTATCAATGGCTATCACTGCTTTGTTTGCAGGGGAGCGACAACGCTATATTGACAAACCATTTTGGCAGGATTTTGCAGAAAAGTTTTTTGTGAATGAAGATGAAAGCCTTGAAATGGTAACAGCGGTTAGTGACCGTAACGGGGTTATTAAAATTTT
>JAUVIB010000496.1 GCA_030592985.1 Calditrichaceae bacterium
ACAATGCCATAAGTATTGTAGATTATACCAATACACTTCAATTGGAGATTTTATGAAATTTTTATTATTCCTATCTGTACTATTATTCACAATCATAGGATTGTATGCACAAGCTGAAAAAGAACAGGTTGCTGTTCTTGATTTGGATGCGGACGGGCTTAGTGTTTCAGAAAGCGCGACCTTAACAAACCGTCTGCGCAGTGAACTGGTTAAAATCGATTCATTTACCATAGTTGAACGGTCAAAGATGAATGAAATATTGGATGAACAAGGATTCCAAATGACCGGCTGCACGAGCAGTGAGTGTGCCGTGGAAGCCGGAAAAATTTTAAGTGTTAATCGTATATGTACCGGAAATGTAGGAAAGGTTGGAGAAATATACACTTTAACGATCCGCCTGATAAATGTGGAGACGGGAGCAATAATAAAGTCCGTTACGGAAGATTGTCAATGTCCCATTGAACAGGTTCTAACCCGTTCCATTCCCATAGTAGCGGCGAAACTTTCGGGTAAAAAAGTGAAAGAAAATGCCGGGTATGATTTGATTAAGGGTAAAGGAGATATTTATCTAAACTCTGAGCCATCAGGCGCTGAAATTTATATTGATAATATAAATATGGGTAAGGTTACACCGGTAATGATCAGCGATATTATTGCCGGGAGTCATGAGATAAAAGTGATAAAAGGAGAGTATGTCGGCCTGAAATTGGTAACGGTTATTGCCAATGGATTAGTGCAGGAAAATATCGTTTTGGATAAAAATAAAACCGGTGGATTAAAAGTATATTCCGAACAGATTGGCGCGATTATTTATATTAACGGAAAGGTTTATGGTAAAACACCGAAAATCATTAAAAATTTACCGATAGGTGATTATAAGATGGTATTAAAAATACTCCCTGACTTGGTTTATGAACAAAAAGTGGATATCGAATATAATAAATTTACTAAAATAGATTGTAAACTTAAAAAACACGCTACCTTGCAAATATTATCTGAACCCACTTCTGCAGATATTTTATTAGATGATATGCCTATTGGGATAACGCCTATGCCTTACAATTTCTATCCCAGAGATAATATAAAGATTAGTATAAAAATAAAAAACTATATTGAATGGAAAAAAAATATATCATTAGAAGAAGGTGAGAAAAGGAAAATTGAGGTGAAATTAAAAAGAGAGAAGGGAACGCTTCGATTTTCATCCTATCTCAAAGGTTCCATATTAATCCTTAATGAGAAAAATTACAAAATGGACAGAAATGAACTAACTCTTCCGGTAGGTTTTTATTCTCTTGAAATATCTTATCCCGGTTATCTTAGCAAAGAATGGGATGTTCAAGTGAGGGTTGGTGAGACAACAATGATTGACGCATCCTTAGAAAAAAAGACAAAAGAAGGTGCTTTTACACGTTCATTTTTTATACCCGGCTGGGGCCAGGGCTACCAGGGAAAAAACAAACGTGCCTGGCTCTATAGCCTTTCGTTTATGGGAACGGTAGGCGGTTCTCTTTACTTTACCAAGCAATACAATGAGGCCGTAATTGATTATAATGATTTGAGAGAACAGTATGAAAAGGCTACTGATGATATTGATGAATTACGAAATAAAATGATTGCAAAATATGATGATGTCAACTCTTTAGAAACTACTCGTAATATATTTTATATCTCTGCCGGCGCTATTTGGTTGTGGAACATAGTCGATGTATTGTTTTTACCGCCTGCATGGGAGAAAAAAATAGAGCTATCCGCCGCGCCAATTAATAACGGTATTATGTTGGGTATGGCTTACAAATGGTGAAAGTAGAAAAGAACAAAGTAGAAAAGGACAAAGTAAAAAGGTAGAAGTAAAAAAGGGAAAAGGGAGATGATAGAGCGGTTTGAAGATGTGATTGGTTGGCAAAAAGCGAAAGTTTTGACGGTCAATATCTACTCCTTATTTGCAAAGAGCAGGGATTTTGGCTTTCAAGATCAAATACTAAGAGCATCTGTTTCCATAATGAATAATGTAGCAGAAGGTTTGGAGCGAAAAAGTAATAAGGAGTTTAGACAGTTTTTATTTATTGCCAAGGGCTCCTGTGGTGAGGTTAGGCCTATGTTGATTTTTGTAGAAGAATTAAAAAAATAAAAGGAAATGAATCGCAGAATCTTATAAAAATGACTGAAGAAATTTCAAGAATTTTATCAGGTTTAATTAAAAGTCTAAAAATTTAAAAAAGAATAGAAAGGTGAAAACAGGGAAAAGCAGGTAAAAGGTTAAAGTGGAAAGGAAAATAATACATCAATCTTTTATCTTGTCCCTTTTCCCTTTATACTTTAACCTTATTTATAAAATTGAGGAATGACCATGAAGCGCAAAACCATTTTCTATTTTTCTGCAATTATTATTGTAATAATTACACTGTTTTTTGCCTGTGAGACAAAACCGACAGAGCCTACAATTAACAATCCCTTTGACCTTTTAAATACAGAGACAAATGGTGATCCCTTTCATTTAACGGCCATAATTGCTAACGGCGGTATTACCCTGGAATGGACAAAACCAGATTTTAAAGATCTGCAACTCTTTAAAATCTATCGCAGTGAAATCGAGAGCAGTGATTATTCAGCATTGGCCACCGCCACACCTGGACAAATACAATATATTCATAAAAATATTGAAAACGGACACAACTATTGGTATCGTGTTACGGTAATAAATAATGAAAATAAAGAAACCATAATTACCAACGCTGCCGG
>JAUVIB010000476.1 GCA_030592985.1 Calditrichaceae bacterium
CATAACCAGATTTTATCAATTGGCCGATGAACTTGACATCTATCTCATCATTGGTTACCTCGAAGTACATGAACAAAATATATACAACTGTGCGGTAATAATTAGTCCTGATGGCAGGCGGATTGGCCATTATTACAAAACACATTTTTGGCAGGGCTATGATGTGAATCCACCGGGATACACGCCCGGAAACAAGTTTCCTGTGTTTCAGCTTGGAAATTTGAAATTAGGTATAATGATTTGTGCAGATCGCCGGTTCCCGGAAGTTGCACGTATGTTAGCATTAAACGGCGCGGATTTGATTGTCTGTCCTGCCTATGGTGGATATGGTGAAAAAAATACGGCGTTGATGCGTACTCGTGCGTTTGAGAATCAAGTATATGTTGTATTTACTCATCCCCAAATCAGCTTAATTATTGACCACGAGGCGAATGTTATTGGCGAATGTAATACCAATGATATTATCATAAAAAACATACCGTGGAAATCGTATAAAAAAACAAGACCCTCCGTACGTTATCGCAGACCGGAAATTTACAACCCGCTCAAAGGAGAACAAGTGGAAATATTGACAAAATGATGATACTATTATAACACTATTTATTAAAAAAGGATATAACTCGATGGAGTATAATTTTAAGTCCATATTCATTTTGATTATTATTTTATTTTTAGGGTGTTCTAAAAATTCTAAAGAGTACACAAAATATGTTAATACTTTTATTGGGACAGGCGGGGATGGGCATACTTATCCCGGAGCCAGTGTTCCCTTTGGGATGGTGCAATTGAGTCCTGATACCCGGCTGATTGGCCAAGAGTCCTGTGGTGGTTATTATTATCCTGATTCCTCCATAATCGGATTTTCACATACCCATCTAAACGGTGTGGGAGAACCGGAACTTCGTGATTTGTTATTTATGCCGGTCGTTGGGGAAGTCAGGCTGCAACCGGGGAGTAGCGATTATACTTTAGCAGGGTACCGTTCAAGATTCCTTCATAAGAACGAATTATCCGAACCGGGATATTATTCCATCCTATTAAATGATTATAATATTAAAGTTGAGCTTACAGCAACAGAGCGTTGTGGATTACAGCGATATACATTTCCGAAATCGGATGAGGCTCATATCATTCTTGATTTATTTCATCCCGGAGACGGAATAGAATTGTACCTTAAAAAGATTAGTAATAGCGAAATAGAGGGCTTACGTCGGTCCCACGGCTGGGCATTTGACCAATATGTATATTTCATTGCAAAATTTTCAAAACCATTTCAATCCCTTGATTTGGCAATTGATGATCATATTAATGCAAATTTAAGCGAAGCATCCGCTAAAAATATAAAGGCTGTATTTAATTATAAAATGGAATCCGCTGAAAAACTATTGGTAAAAGTTGGGATTTCAGCCGTTAGTATTGACGGTGCAAGGGAAAATTTACAGGAAGAGATTCCGAATTGGGATTTTGAGTCAATAAAGGCCAAAGCAAAGAAACAATGGACTTCAGAATTAAAAAAGATAGATATTGAGGGAGGTACAGAAGAACAGCGTACGGTATTTTACACGGCAATGTATCATGCTGCTTTAAGTCCGAATATCTTTATGGATGTTGATGGACACTATCGCGGTATAGATCATAAGATTCATAAAGCGGAAAATTTTAAAAATTATACGGTCTTTTCATTATGGGATACTTTTCGTGGACTTCACCCCCTCATGAACATTATCAACAGGAATCGAAGTAACGATTTTATTCGTTCTCTGCTCGCCAAATATGATGACGGCGGCAAGCTTCCCATGTGGCCGCTTGTGGGTAACTATACCGATGATATGCTGGGCTATCATGTGGTTTCTGTCATAAGTGATGCCTATATCAAAGGTGTTAGAGATTATGATATTGAAAAAGCCTACAATGCGGCAAAAGAAATTGCCGAAATGGACCGGCTTGGATTAAAATATTATAAAAAAATCGGTTATTTGCCCTATGATAGGCAAGGTGAATCAGTTTCCAAGACATTAGAGTATTGTTATGATGATTGGTGTATTTCGCAGATGGCCAAAGAATTGGGGTATGAAAATGATTATTTAAGGTTTATGAAGCGTGCTCATAACTACGAAAACGTATTTGATCCTTCGGTTAATTTTATGAGGGGTAAAAGCATCGAAAGAGAATGGCTTTCACCCTTTAATCCTCTTAAAAACTCAGCGTATTCAGAAGGGAATGCTTATCAATATTTGTTTGTTCCCCATGATACTGAAGGATTGATTCGTTTGATGGGTGGAGAGAAGACGTTTTCCAAATGGTTAGATGTATTATTTACATTACGGACGGAAGAGGTTCAGCAGGGGATGATCGGTCAGTATTGGCATGGCAATGAACCCGGGCATCATCTAACTTATCTTTATAATTATGTCGGCGAACCATGGAAGACCCAGCGCTTAGTACACGAAGTATTAACCCAGCTTTATTCTAATGAAGCCGATGGTCTTGCAGGAAATGAGGACTGTGGCCAGATGTCAGCATGGTATATTTTAAGCGCTATGGGTTTTTATCCGGTTTCGCCGGGGCAGGATATTTATGTAATAGGGACGCCGCTTTTTAATAAAACTGTCATTCACCTGGAAAACGACAAAGAATTTGTTGTTATAGCAAAAAATATTTCAGCAGAGAATTTTTATATTCAATCAGCAAGCCTGAACGGAAAACCGTTATTAAAATCATATTTAAAACATACTGATATTATGAGCGACAGTAAATTGGTTTTTGAAATGGGTCCGTTGCCGAATAAGGAATGGGGGCGGGAGAAAAATAACAGGCCCTACTCGGAAAATGGCCGTCCGGTTACCATGCTTCCTTATATAAAGACAGGGAAAACACTATTTTTAAATTCAACAAAGATAAAACTTGCTTGTGATACTAAAAATTCTGAAATTCACTATACTTTGGATGGGTCGGAACCAACCAAACAGTCAAATCG